>DATDZK010000072.1:0-11124 GCA_035288725.1 Candidatus Nanoarchaeia archaeon
ATGCAATCAATCTCATGGAGCCTGGGGTAAAGCTAGGCGAACTTGGAAAGACAATTAGCGAGACGATAGTCAAATCTGGTTTTCAGCCAATCACAAACTTAAGCGGGCACGGGCTTGGAGACTATATTGTGCATGACCATCCTACAGTCCCTAACCACAACAATGAAGACCCAACCAAGCTGGAAGAAGGGCAGGCAATTGCATGCGAGCCATTTGCGACTACAGGGCAAGGCTCTGTGAAAGATGGCAAGCCATGCGGCATTTATGCTTTGGTGAACAAAAGGCCTACGAGAAGCATGCAGGCACGACAAGTAGTTGAGTTTATTGGGAAAAATTATAACACACTGCCATTTTCCTGCAGGTGGATTAAGGTGCCAGGTGCTTTGATGATACTGAATCAATTAGAAAGGGAAGGAATTTTAAGGCAATATACGCAGCTGCCTGAAAAGTCTGGAGGCATGGTCAGCCAGTGCGAGCATTCCATTATTATAGGACATGGGCAGATCACATGAAATGTATAATTTATATGGCCATGACTGTAAATGGATATGTAGCTACTAAAAATAATGAAACACCTTGGTCTGAAGAAGAATGGAAGGCTTATGAAACTGCAGTAAGAAAAACCAGGTGTTTGATAATAGGCAGAAAGACTTATGAAATAATGAGAAGGGAGAATAATTTTGAGAAACTTGGAAATCCATTTATTGTAGTCTTAAGCAAAAATAAAATAATCTCTGAAAACAATTGTGCCTCTGCAAAAACACCAGAAGAAGCTTTGACACTAATAAAATCTAAAGGATATAAAGATGTTTTATTGGGTGGAGGCGTGTTAGCAAATACCTCTTTCTTGCAAGCAGGTCTTGTAGATGAGATCATTCTCGACATTGAATCACAATTCTTTGGAGAAGGTTTGCATTTATTCTCTCCGCATCCTGCAATTTATCACGCTCAACTTCTTAGCACCCAACTGATTTCTCCAAATGTTGTTCAATTACATTACAAAATGAAGAAATAATCATCTCATGAAAGTAATCAATTAAATTTAAATAAAACATCCCTTGTTAGTTTTCATGGCATGCGGCGATTATGGATTCAGGGATGTAGATCCAAAGATGTTTGACCCAGGAGTCTGGCTGTTCAGTCACCTCGCATTGCTTCGACCAAAAAATGCTGAACTCAATCTTGTAGACCATAGCTTGGAGAGAGCAGTGCAGCTGGCTCTGCGCGATAGATGTGTACCCGAAGAATTCAGAAAGCAGTTTTATTTTTTGGAAGAAACACATGGATATCCCAGTTCAGAGCCTGTGGAAGATATGCTGCATAATGCATCTTCAGAATTTGGAGTACTTGAAAGAAACTGGAGATCTGGCTCTTACCATGAACACTATATATTCCAAACACATCTTGCAGAAGTGCATTTACGCGACGCGCCTGAGTGGTTCGAGCGCTTTGCCCATCTTGTTGACTTGCATTTGGCAAAATACCTAGAGCACCATAATGCCTGGGCAAGAAAGCACAGGCCAGAGCAACTTGTTTATATTAATTAAAAGAAAAAATTAGAAAGCTATCCCATGTAATTGGTTGCCTCATTAATCTGGGCGCCTCTCGCAGTCCTGAGATATCCTTCTTCAATATCCTTGTAGCGCTCTACATCCTGCATCCTGATGCTGGGCTTGACTTTCTTCAATGCTTCATTGAAGTCTTCCATTGTGACTTCATCAGTATCTGGATTCTTGCGCATGGCAATCATTGCAGCCTCTCTTGCAAGTGCTTCAACGTCTGCTCCGACATAGCCGTCAGTCATCTCTGCAAGTTGGTCTAAGTCTACATTCTTGATTGGCATGTTCTTTGTGTGAATCTGCAAAATCTTCAAGCGCGCTTCCTTGTCTGGAACGCCAGCAAAAACTATCCTGTCAAACCTTCCTGGCCTGAGCAATGCCGGGTCCATAAGGTCGGGGCGATTAGTTGCTGCAATGACTATTACCTGATGCAGTTCTTCCAAGCCATCCATTTCAGTCAGCATCTGATTGACCATGCGCTCAGTAACCTTGTTGCCACCCATATCCAATCCGCGGCGCGATGCAATTGAATCTATCTCATCGAAGAAAATAACTGTTGGGGCTGCTTGCCTTGCCTTTTCAAAAATCTTGCGAATTCCCTTTTCGCTTTCTCCCAGCCATACCGAGATTAATTCTGGCCCCTTGACAGAAATGAAATTTGCCTCAGATTCTGTTGCAACTGCCTTTGCCAAAAGAGTTTTTCCAGTTCCAGGAGGGCCGTACAGCAAAATTCCCCGAGGCGGCCTGATTCCCAGCCTTTCAAATGCCTTTGGATTCTTCAATGGCAATTCAACAGCCTCTTTCAAATTCAGCTTCACTTCTTCCAAGCCTCCAATGTCTGACCACTTTATGTTCGGGGACTCAATCAACACTTCGCGCAGCGCTGAAGGCCTGACAATCTTCAATGCATCCTTGAAGTCATCCATGGTTACTTTCAATTTTGAAAGATCCTTGTCTGAAATATGCTCATCCTTCAGTTTCAGCTCTGGCAGGACTTTCCTGAGAACGTTCATTGCAGCTTCCTTGCACAATGCAGACAAATCAGCACCAACAAAGCCGTGCGACACTGCTGCAAGCTGCTCAAGATCAACATCCTTTGTCAATGGCATGTTCCTTGTGTGAATCTGCAAAATCTTTAACCTGCCAGACTTGTTCGGAACGCCAATAGTCAACTCGCGATCAAATCTTCCTGGACGCCTGAGCGCTGGATCAAGCGAATTTGGCCTATTTGTTGCTGCAATGACGACAACTTTTCCACGGCTCTTCAAGCCATCCATGACTGCAAGCAGCTGGGCAACCATTCTTCTTTCAACTTCACCGTATGTCTCTTCTCTTTTAGGGGCGATTGCGTCAATCTCATCAAAGAAAATAATTGATGGAGCATTTTTCTCTGCTTCCTCAAATACGTCTCTAATTCTTTTTTCTGAATCGCCATAAAACTTGCTTGTTAGTTCAGGCGAGTTTACAGAAATGAAATTTGCCTCTGACTCGTTTGCAACTGCCTTTGCAATCAGCGTCTTTCCAGTTCCAGGAGGGCCGTGCAGCAATACTCCCTTGGGCGCATCGATGCCTAATGCTTCAAAAACCTCAGGATGCTTCAATGGCAATTCAACCATTTCGCGAATCTTCTTGACCTCGTCTTCCAATCCTCCAATGTCCTCATAAGTTACTTCAGGAACCTTCTCGTCTGTAACGTCAACTGCCTTTGAAGACAATTTAATCTGCGTATTTTCAGTAATGATGACTGTCTGCTTTGGGGCGCAGTCTGCAACAATGAACTTCAATCCAGCAAAGCCGAAATTTCCCATGAAACCTTCCTCGAAAACGTTGAATATTTCCTCGAACGGGGAGCCAGTCATGGTCCTCTTTCTTCTTTGCGCACCGCCAGGAGCAACAATATCCCCCTTGACAACAGCCCTGCCAAGCAGTGAGCGCTTGAAAATATACGGGTCTGCCTGAATGACAACGCCTTGCTGCACCGGAGCTATTGTAATTGCCTTTGCTTCCTTGACCTCTGCCCTGCTGATCTTGATAAGCTCGCCAATGCCTGTTTTTGCATTTCTTCTTGTGATTCCATCCATGCGGATGACTGCCTGGCCAATGTCTGCTGGGTAAGCGCGGTCAACTATGCCAACAGTTTTCCTGCTGCCTTCAATCTCTATGATGTCTCCCGGCTTGACATTGGCTGCGCGCATTGTCTGGCTGTCTATCCTGACAATGCCCTTGTATGCCTCTTCCTGCAGTGCTTCCTGAACTTTCAGCCTGATTTCATTTTCCTTAGGCATGTTTCCTCTCCTTGAGTTTTCTTGGAATTCCCCTTTCAAAGAATATACTTAATTTTCCTGGCTCTTCAAGCATCAACCTTAGCATCCTGTCCATCTGATGGGTCATTTCCTCCATTTCCTGCTCAAAGTCTATGATCTCCCTTGGAATCGAGACTGCATATGAATTGCCAACCATCCTTAGCTTTACATTAAATTCCCTGTTTCTCAACTTCTTAAATTCTGCGTATTCCAGCTCGTCTTCTGGATGCAGCCATGTTCTTTTGCAGGAAGGGCAGGTCCAGCCTCTGAGAGTATATCCTTCCCTTGGGATTGCTGTTTTCTCAGTCTTCTTATTACAAGAATCACAAACAATGGTAGTTTCGTATAAGTCTGCCATAGTCACTCTCTGTGTATACCTCTGGTGTATACAACATATATTTAAAGGTTGCGGTCTTTGCAGGTTTATGCTTGACCTGTTTTCCTCGAAAAAGACCACCCTTGTCTATGGGAAGGGAGGATCTGGAAAGACTACATTGGCAATGATGCTAGCACGGGATACTGCAAGGAGGAAACAAAAGACATTGTTTCTGGATACTGAGCAAAGCTTTTCTGTGGAAAGGTTCAAGCAGATGGCACCTGAAGACTATGAACAGCTGTTAGATAATATCCTTATCATTCCAATCAAAAGCTTTCGTGAACAGCAGGATGCAACAAACAGGCTAGCAACACTATTGAAAAAAGGAAAGTTTGGACTGATTGTTGTTGATAGCCTAACGAGATACTATAGGACTTTAGTAAAGAACAACCAGGAACTTGCGAACAGCATGCTGAAAAGCCAGCTGCGCATATTAAAAAGCTTGAGCAAAGATATTCAAGTATTGCTAACAACACAGGTTTCCAGCAGCTTGAAAGAGAATAAAGAAAAACCGACTGGAGGAAAGTTTTTAGACATAGCCAACACAATCATTTACCTGCAGAGAGATCCTAGAATTCTGGCAAACCAGACTATCAAAGAGCAATTTCCTTTTGAAATCAAGGATGAAGGGATTGTCCTTTTATGAAACACTCTTTTTCTTTTTTCCTGGGCGCTTTGCTCTTGGTTTTTCTTCAACTACCCCTGATTCAGCAGCCTTCTTTGCCTGCAACTCGCGCCAACGGATTTTTGCAGGGCATTGCTTATTCAAGCAATACATCCAAGGGCGCCTGCCTCTGCGGATTGCAATCACCTGCATGAAACCACATTCCTTGCACAGCTGATCTGTTGTCTTGATCAAGGAACCTGAAGGCACAGAAAATGTTGTCTTGCAGTCTGGATACTTGTTGCATGCAACGAACTGGCCAAATTTTCCTGAGCGTATCATCAATTCTCCAGACTTGCACACAGGGCATGGGCCGACTTTGCTCATCTCATGGCGGGTTTCCTTTGCTGCCTCAACCAAACCTTCTCCAATCTTCTTTTCATGCTTCTTGAAATGCTCCAATGTCTTGAAAAGGAAATGCTTTGATTCTTCCAAGACATCTTCTTTCTTCTTTTTGTCTTCCATAATCAGATCCATTTCCTCCTCGAAATGCCTTGTTAATTTCTCATCAAGAATTTCAGGGCAATATTTTTTCAGCGTTTGCACAGCTGCAATGCCTAAAGTAGTTGCTTCGATTGCCTTTTCACGAATATAATTGCGCTGGTATAATGTATCAATGATCTGGGCTCTAGTGCTCTTTGTTCCGATGACCAATCGCTCAAGCTCCTTAATTAACGAAGCTTCTGTGTATCTTTTCGGAGGCTTGGTCTGGTCTTCATGCAGTATAATTTTCTGCTGCTTAATCTCATCACCTTTTTGCAATGGAGGCAATTCCTGCTCTTCCAATTTCATAAAAAAATAGATATCATGCCATCCCTGCTTCTGGATAGTCATCCCTTTTGTGACAAATATCTCATTATTGACATCGATTTTTGCAGTAATAATCTCCCGCTCCAATGGATCGGAAAAGCATGCAAGGAATCTCCTGACAATCAAATCATAAATTTTCTTCGATCTTCCTTCCAATTTCTTCTGCTCGCCTGTTGCGAAAATTGCTGGGTGCGCAGGATCTACTTTTTTTCCTTCAGAAGGCTGCAATTTCCTTTTAAGCAGCTCCTGGCATATCCCTGCATATTCCTTGATCTTGCTGATCTTCCCGAGCAATGACTCATGGCCTAATGCAACGGGCAATTTCTGGGAGGAGGTTCTTGGGTAAGATATTAATCCTGCAGTGTACAAGTCTTGCGCGATAGACAATGTTTCCTTGGGGGAGATTCCGAAATAACGGTAGGCTTCTGTTTGCAATGTAGTCAAATCAAATGGCGGGAGAGGAGAAACAGAGGAAGATTTTTTCTCTACGCTTGAGACAATGGCCTTTTTTCCTTTTGTCTTTTTTAAAATACTATCTGCCTTATCCTTCTCAAATATTTTTCCTGCTTCATGCTCTGCCTGGATATTCCCTTCTTTTGCTTTGCCTTCCAGGAATATCTGCCAGTATGGCTCTGGCTTGAAATTAGTGATTTCTTCCTCGCGATCAACTATGATTTTTAATGCTGGACCCTGAACCCTTCCGATAGATAATAATTTGAACAAGCCTGCAGATTTTACTGCGAGAGTAAGCGCTCTTGAGAGATTAATCCCAGCAAGCCAGTCAAGGACATGTCTTGCTTCGCCAGCATTAATGAAATTAAAGTCAAGGTGAGGGGATGCATGCTCATAAGACTGTATCAATTCATCCTTTGTTAATGTTGAAAAGTTCATCCGTTTTCCATCCTTCTGCTTGGCAATGAAGCGAATGCAATTCCATCCTATCAAGCTACCTTCCATATCTTTATCACAAGCAACAGTGAATTCTGAGGATTTCTTTGCAATCTTCTCCAAGACCCTTAAGTATTTCTCTGAAAAATCAGCCTTTTTGCTAATCTTGTAACTCTCGCGCCATTCAATGTCCCATACTGGGTACTTCCAGCCATTCTTTTCCTTCTCTGCAAGGTTGAACAAATGGCCTACAGCGCACCCCACAAGAATCTTCCTTCCCTTGTATTCCAGTTCATAATAAGGGACTTTGCCTATAAGATGCTTTGTTGGCTTGCCCAAGGCGCTTGCTATCTTTTCTGCTTGAGCGGGTTTTTCGCAGACAATTAATTCAACCATTAGGGCAGGGAAAAGTGTATGGTTAATATAAGTTTGGGCATGGCGTTTTGTGGTGTTTTAGTGCTTACTTATTGATAGTAATATATATGTTACACTATGAGAAAGTATTTAATTGCCCCCACTGCTTGATAGATAACAAATTAGTATATGTAAAGGAGGTGTTGAAATTGAAAAAGAGGACTATTGTAGGGATTATTCTTTTAGTTGTCCTGGGATCCCTCACATTTCTATATGTAAACGGGCTAAGCGTGATTGATGAGCCTGCTCAAGTGCAGTGGGTGTCGCATACTGAATACTGGGAAGGAAACGGCTCTGCTGGAGACCAGGTTGCCACTATTGTCAGGATTACCGACTATAAAGGAGACTCATTTGGCGTTGATGGATGCACCAGAAGGATACTAAATCCGGACAAGAGCGTGTACCTTGACAGCGCAGCAATGAGCGCATCTGGAATTGCCGGAAACTGGTATGCAAATGATCCTCTTCCTATAACTGTTGGAACGTATGAACAGGAAGTAACATGCACCTGGAGTTCTGGGACAAAATCTGTCAGGACATCCCAATCGTTCCACGTCAATGAAGCCTTAAGCTATGTGAGAAAAGTTTACCAGGATGTATTAAGCACCAACATAAGCCTTGCAAGCATCAACGGGACCATAGTTGCAAGAATTGCAGAAACAAACCAGACACTATTCTTAAGGCTTAACGAGCTTGATACAAATTTGACGTCCTGGGTTGGAAAAGTCAACGCAAGCTTGTCTGAACAGCTTAGCGCAGCAAATGCAAACATATCAACAACGCTTGCTGCCATGAACGGGACTATCATGACAAGAATCGGAAGCGCTGAAACCACCATAACCACAAGTATCAGCGAGGCAAATGCATCCATTAGCAACCTAGTGACTACATTAAGCACTGACATCAAGAACTACCTTGTCGGATATCTGCCTACACTGAACATGACTGCAGCAAACATCTTCAACGACACGCAATGGATAGTGACAAATGCAATCAACCATGGAGCCAGCAACACTGCAAGGTTTGACAGGATTGACGCGAACCTGAGCATTATTGAAGATTTCTGCAGCAATCCGCAAACAAGCTCTTCCAGACTGTGCATTGACCTTGTTTCAATAAAGGGAAATCTGACAGCTATCAGGAATGAGGAAGCAGCATACTTCCAAAGCCTGAATGAAACAACTACAAACACATGGAACCTGCTGAGCGGAAGCATCGCAAGCAACATCAACATACTGCTTGCTGACATCGGGGTAATCAAGGAGCAGACAACGCAGATCAATGCGACTGTTGAAGCCATCAGGAAGGCACAGGTCGAGCAGGTGTATGCAAAGGTTCTATCCTGAACCTTTTTTATTTTTTTCAAACGCATCTGTTGAAAAAACAACTTTTTAGTTTAAACATCAACTGCCGAGTTGAAGCATGTTCAAAGAAAACGAACTGAAAATCCTTGCAGGCTTCTTTCCTTATGCCCATAGAATCTACAGCACAAAAGACATAGAGAAAAGAAGCAGATATTCACATGAAAGGGCACATACCACGCTCTCGAAGCTTGAGAAAAGCGGTTTTGTTCTTAGGCAAAAGCTTGGGAATGTAAATATTTACAGACTTAACTTGGAAAAGAAGGAGCTGTTCCTTGCCTTCCTTTACTACATGAGTTCATCTAAGAAAGACCTGAACCTCTGCGATCTTGAAGAGCAATTCGCTGATGCCGAGGTTTCCATTTATCTTCCCAAAGAGGCTGTAAT
Organism: Candidatus Nanoarchaeia archaeon; assembly: GCA_035288725.1. Taxonomy (GTDB): domain Archaea; phylum Nanobdellota; class Nanobdellia; order SCGC-AAA011-G17; family DATDVL01; genus DATDVL01. Next base: position 8,763 of record DATDZK010000072.1, read on the forward strand.
TGATGGAAAGAGCATAAACCTGATTGCATTGGGGCTGGCAGGCCAAAATGCCCAAGAAAAAGTCCTTCAGTTGAAAGAGGAAGAGTTCTTCTCTAGGCTTACTTCCAGCAGATCATTTTATGAGACTGTTGCTGCAGGCATTGTATTCCAAGGGTATGAGAAATTCTACGACCTTGTCTGCAGAAAGGGGAGCAGGCACCATGTATGACCCCGGCAAGATGAAAAAGAGAAGGGCGTTTTTTGTAGCCATAGCCATAACCCTTGCATTCCTTGCACTAGTATTCATAGGAAAGATGTTTGAGGACACTGGAGCTGCTGTGAAAATTGTTTCTGGAACAGAATACATCAGCGGCGAATCCGGACAGGTCATTGTGCAGGTCAGCGACAAGGATGGTTCCCCTGTCGAAGGATATGCGTGCAAAGTCACAGTCCTATATCCTGACAAGAATTACTTCATGATTGATCAGGTGATGATTGATAGCTCAGAACCTGGAAATTACTACAAGGAGTTCATAACGCCTAACACTACAGGGGTTTATGAGGAAAATGTCCGCTGCCTCAATTCTGAGGAGAACAGGACTGTCAGGGTAAGCAGCTCATTCCACGTGTCCTTAGCATTGAATATCATAGAGAAGATTGCAACAAACCAGACACAGCAGTTCAATGAAGTGATACAGCAGTTTAACCAGACAAGAGAGAAGCTAGAATTGCTGGACAGGCTGATTAACTCCACAAGGGAAGAGCTTGGGCTGAAGATTAATGCCACGAAAGCAGAGATCAATGAAAGCGTGAACAAGAAATTCCAGAAACTTTACCATGATATTGCAAATGCGTCGCAGAAGGAATTAGAGATATTTTCTGCCCCTTAATTCTTCCTTTTAATCTTCTTGAACCCAGTGTACTTCTGCAAAGCAGCAGGGACATTAATTGAGCCGTCCTTCTGCTGATAATTCTCAAGAATAGCAGCAAGAATCCTTGGAGTAGCTATGGCAGTCCCGTTCAGCAAATGCGGAAATGCAGTTCCTTCCTTTGATGCATAACGAATGTTCAATTTCCTTGCCTGGTAGTCTGTGCAATTTGAGCATGAAACCATCTCCCTGTATTCTTTCTGGACAGGCATCCATACTTCCAGGTCATATTTTTTGATGGCAGTATCATTCAATGCCCCTGAAGCAATTGAAACAATGCGATAATGCAGCTTTAACTTCTTGAATATCTCTTCAGTGACCTTGATCATTGCTTCCTGCATCTTCCTTGAGTCTTTTGGATAGCAATACACAAACTGCTCCACTTTCCTGAACTCGTGCACCCTGAAAATTCCTTTCGTGTCCTTGCCATGCGCGCCTGCCTCTCTCCTGAAGCATTCAGAAATGCCTGCGTATTTCAAAGGAAGGCTTGCAAGGATTTCATTGCTATGCAATGCTGCCAATGCCTGCTCAGCAGTGCCAATCAAAAATAATTCCTCATCAGCTGATATTTTGTATAATGTGTCTTCGAAATCTGCAAGCTCTGCTGCTCCTTCCATCATGGACTTGCGCAACAGATCAGGAGTGCGAATCAGCGCATATCCTTTTTTCTTCAAGGTGTCAAGTGCAAATTTTATGATAGCAAGATCCAATTCCACCAATTCATTTTTCAAATAATAAAATCTGGCACCTGAAACTTTTGCCGCGCGCTCAACATCAGCAATGTCCAGTTCCTTAAGCAAGTCCACGTGTGATTTTAATGCAAATTTTAACTTTGGCTTTTTTCCAAATGTGCGCAGTGTTCTATTCCCTGCTTCATCGCGATGCACAGGAACATCCTTGTCAACAAGATTTGGAATCTTTCTTAATATCGCATGCAATTGCTGCTGTAATTGGGCATCTCGCTCTTCCAAGCGCTTGATATCCTCTGGGATCTGCCTGATTTGCTTCAATAATGACTGAATGTCCTTGCCCTCTTTCTTCAGAGTGTTGACTTCCTGCGATAAGGCATTTCTTTTTTGGCGCAGGCTATCTCCCTCCTGCTTCAATGCACGCCACTGGTCATAGATTTTTATTGCCTCATGGACATGCTGCTCCAACTGCGGCCTGAGACGCTTGCGTAATGATGCCAGCACCTCCTCTGTATGCTCCCTAATAAACTTGATATCCAGCATCATTTGATGGATAGAATAGACTTCTTAAAGTTTTTTGTAAATTTCTTTCCATGAAGCAGCACACTTATATGTAGTTGCAAGCTATAGTTTGTGAAAGAAAGGTTTAAATACCTGCAATCATCAAAGAAAGTTCATGGGGGATTTGTAATGCCGAAAAAATCCAAAGACATTTTCGAGGTTTTCTTCCGCAAGAAGCCTGCAATGATTCTTGTGGCGCTGAAA
>DATDZK010000073.1:0-20213 GCA_035288725.1 Candidatus Nanoarchaeia archaeon
GCTTGGAAGAGAAGGTTGTTGACAGGATTAACTTTTACAGAAAAATTGCAGGACTTGATTCTGTTGCGCTTGATCCAGAGATATCAAAGGCATGCAAGGCACATGCTGATTATATGGTCATGAACAATATCACTTCACTGACTCACGGATTAATGGTCCATGATGAAGACCCAAAGCTGCCTGGGTATACGAAAGAAGGAGCACAAGCAGGATCCCTTGGGACTATATCCTTTATAGAACCACTCTCCTGCGTTGATGAGCTAATGGGCACATTTTATCACAGGCCTTCATTAATTGACCCGAGGTCTAAGGAAATAGGGGTGGGCTATGTAAACAATAAAGCTCACAGAAGCAGTTACCAATACAGTGGATGGTTTGTAGTGATCTGCCTGCGTAAACCTGGCAAGCCTTTACCAAAACTTACTGCTGAAAAGTTACTGGTTATATATCCTGCACCAAACCAAAAAGATGTTCCTACTAGATTTACCAGGGAGCTGCCAAATCCCCTGGAGAGCGATGAAGATGGAAGGGCAGGATTTCCAATTACACTTACATGGTATACTAATTACGTTCCAAAATTTGTATCTGCAGAATTGAAAGATCGCAGAAACAAAAATGTAGAGCTGTTGATATCATCGCCTGAAAATCCGCTAAATGCAGAAGGGAAAGATGAGCCGACAATATGCCTAATTCCCAAGGATCCATTAAAAGGAAATACAACCTACACAGTGAATGTCAGCTGCGAGAATTTCCTAAAAACATGGCAGTTCACAACCAAATAAAAATCTTTTTAAATTGGGTTCATTTCATAAAAACATGGCTGCAGACCTGGCAAACGTCACTGCTGAGAAGCTGGAAAAGTACTTCAAGATTACCACAGATGCCCTGCAGAAAGCGAAGGACGCCCCTGAAAACCTTGACATCAATGACGGGACGAGAAAAGATTTCATGGACATGGTTGAGAGATACTTGTCTGATGCGCATCACTTCCAGGAGAAGGGAGACTTGGTGCTCGCATTTGCTGCATTGAACTATGCGCATGGCTGGCTTGATGCCGGGGCAAGAATAGGGCTGTTTGACGTGCATGACTCTAACTTGTTTACGCGGGAATAGAAATTATGAAAGATTTATAACTATCTGTAATTCTTGATTATTGTATGAAATCTGTAAAACTTATATTCTTGTATTTATTTTTTTTTATCTTATTGCTGTCTGCTGTAATGGCAGGAAAACGACTCTCTCTTGAAGAACAAAGATCTAATATTGCAATTGAATCCAATGATCCAATCCTTTGTAATAAATCAGGACCTTATGCCGGTAATTGTTATTATCAATTGGCGCTTAAACTCTCTAATCCTTCATTATGCCAATATGCTGATAAATTTAAGTATATTTGCTATAAAGAATTGGCTTTCAAAACAAGAGATTTTTCTCTTTGTGTTTTCACGAATGAGAATAAATGCCTATTAGAGTTAAGCGATGAAACAGGCATTCATGATATTTGTAGATATAGCAGCACTAAACAGGAAGAATGCTTTCAAAATTTATACCGTGTTGTGCAAAATAAATCTATTTGTCCTTATCTTATTGAAAAACCGGAATCATGTTTATGCGTAGAAACTGAATATTTAATTGAAGGAAAATGTGAGCAATTGAAATGTAAAGATGACGAATTTGCTGCGAATAATACTTGTAATAAATACTGTGGAGAAGCTTATTTTTACAAAAATAACAGATGTTATGATAAATGTGGATTTGGTTATTATAACATTGAGGACGGAAGTTGTGAAAGAAGTGCGATCGTATTTGTTTTATATTATCTCTTTATTGATCTTTCTTTTTTCTTTGTTATGTTTTTAGTTTTTATTAGTGCTATTCAACATCCTTCTTTTAATAAGGCTCTTAATACTTTTAAAAAGAATTCTATCTTGTGGGGAGTAAAATTTTTGTTTGTATTTGTTAATGTTGTCCTGGTTGTTGTACTTCTTTTTGGCGATATCGAAGAATTCTCCGATCGGATCTTGAATTCTACACCATGGGTATCTTCTAATAGTATTGGTTTATTTTTACTTGTCGTTCCATTTGTTACTGGATTTTTTTATTGGTTTGTTTCAAGGAAAAAAACATTTTTCAGAAGAATATCATCTGGAATAATTCTATCTTTCGGGATTACGTTTTTCATTAATAGAATATATTTTGTTGATTCAGTTTTTAATGTTTTGGTTTATCCTGTCATTTTACTAGAGAACTTTCTTTTTGGTAAAATGCCCCTTATATTGCATATTGTTCCGGAGATAAATGAAGATATCGCTACATTTATTTATTACTTTCTTCCCTCTGTCGTAGGTTGGACATTTGAATTTTTACTTATCCTTATATTTGTGTTCCTTTCTAGATATCTTTATAATCTATTTTTTGAAAATATAATTAATAAAACTAAATTTTTCTTACCTCTTTTTGTGAGGGGGTTATTTCTTTATACTTTTCTTTTACTCCCTTTAGTCTTTTTCTTTTTTCCCGAGACAGTAATTTTTCAAGAATCCATTTCGTTATTTTCTAGGTTTGGACTAGATGCGAGTTTAGCTTGGTTTTTATTTAATTTTTTAGTTGTTGGCATATTTTTCTGTGCTAAATATGCAGTAACTCTTCACCTTGCGGTAAAAAAATTGCTTGAGCATTCTTGGTTCAAATGGTTTTTCACAGGTCTAATTGTTGGATTTTTTAGGATTCCTATTCTTTTAATAATCAACCTTCTTTTTGGTAACCCAAACATTTTTGGTAGTTCAGTCGTGATTCTTACTACTCCCTTCTTTCTTTTGAATATGATCATTGAATCTATTGGAGATCCTTTTAATTTTGTGCTCAATGACACAATGTTTGGGATATATACGCTATTTGATCTTTGGTCTAATTTGATCTTTTTCGGGTTAGTATTCTTTATTATAGGTGTTTTTTTATATCTTATACAGAAATGGAGGACATCTTTTGCTTGATTATGCAGCGTGTTGTAATCATTACAGGCACACCTGGCACAGGCAAGACAAAAGTTGCCAGATACATTGCAAAGAAATTGCGCGCTGATTACGTTGACATAAATGAAATTATAAAAAAGTACAAGCTCTACTCTTCATATGACAAGAAATTAGAAACATATATTGTAGATCCTAAGAGGCTTGTGCCTGTGCTGCGAGCCATTATCAAGCAAAGCAAGAATTCCATTGCCATTGACGGGCATTTGAGCCATTATCTTCAGAAGAAAGATGCGGATTTGTGCATTGTCACTAAATGCGGCATAAAAATCTTGGAGAAGCGTCTCAGAAAGAGAGGGTATTCAAGAAAAAAAATTCAAGAGAACCTTGATTCTGAGAGGTTTGATGTATGCCTTGTGGACGCAGCAGGCCAGGGGCACAAAATCAGGATAGTTGACACTACGAAAGGCATAAAAGAACTTAATGTAAAGAGACTGCTATCATGATTGACATTGTATGCTTTCCTGGAAAGCAGCTGGACCTTGGATTTGAGAATGTATACCAGATTTCAGAATTCAGGGCTGTTGCTGCAGCCAAGGAAGAGATACTGCAACGCGCACTGCAGCCAAAGAAAACAGATTTCATCTACAATCTAGAAGACAGCAAAAAAGAAGACAAGATGAACAGGAGGTCTTCTGGACTGAACCAAGTGTACTGCAAGCTGGCGCATGACAAGGGAATTGCTGTTGCCTTCAATTTCAACCTGGTTTTGCATGCTGAAAACAGGGATGTCATTCTTGGAAGGATGATGCAGAACGTAAGATTCTGCAGGAAGTACAAGGTTAAAATGATAATTGCAAGCTTTGCCATTAATACTTATGAGCAGCGTGCGCCTAATGATTTGATAGCTTTTGGAAGATGCATTGGAATGACAGAAAAGGAAGCTAAAGATGCGCTGAATTTTTCAAGAAAGACGCAGCTTATTCAGGCTCGCTAAGCTCCATCAGCAGATTTTCAAGACTTTTTATTCCTTCATATGCTGCTTCACGCAGCCTCTCCTCTGAAAGATCAGGAAGCCTTTTCCAGCTGCCCTCGTCCAGCTGCTGATGCACTTCCCTGAGCACCTTGTTAATGCATTCCTGCCTTGTCTTTCCGTTTGTTGCAGTAATTGTGCCATTGCCATTGATGCGCATTCTTCCCTGGTCCTTATCATAATAGAACGGAAGCTCCACTGCCCAGTGTATGCCTATCTGCGCTTCTGTCTCCCTGGCAACTTTTGTTAGCTTCAAGAGGTACCAGGCAGCTCCTGGCTTGCTTCCTGAGCGCAGCAATCTTGATATTGTAGACTTTGGAAGGTAGCCATAAGATGCTTCAAGGTAATATTGCGGGAATACAGACTCACTTTCATCTGCAATAAATGTCATGCTTTCTTCCAGAAATCTTGCAATGCTCGGCTTTTTCCGCATGATTGCGTGCACAACACTTTCTGAAAATCCTTGCAAGCTATTATTGATATACTCGTCCATTTTCCTGCTTGACTTTTGCTTGGTGTCGTAATGCAACTTTCCTATATCCCTGCCCAGGGCTATTGCGCTGCGCTCACTAAGATACTTCAGCACTTCCCAGTGCGAGGGATAGGAGAAGCGCTGCAAGATCAGCACAGGGATTACCTTTCTCTTTTGCTGCACTGCGCATGCCCTTCCTTCAATCTCTTTATAGGATGGGACTGCTATGTTCAGAATCTTCCCTTTAATGTAGACTCCTTCGTCAATGCTTGCGTATCCCTGCAGCTGAAGCTCGGTATTCACACCATTTCCTTTCTTTCATTGTATAAAAACCTTATTCACTCCTTTGATTTGCACAATAAATACGAAAATCTTCTGGGCAATCTTAAGGTGATTTACACAAAGTCTATAGGATTTTGATGGTGGCATTTCCATTTCCATGATAATCTAAAATAGAATAATTGTAATAAAGAAATGGTAATGCATCTTTGATAAGTTGTTTGCTATAGTAATGCAGATAAGCGACAATATCATCATGATCGGGTCTGCTAAAAAGTATAACTGCCATTCAGGTTCCCTTTTTTAAAGATTCTAAATAAAGTAGTTGTATCTTGATTATCTGGTGTCCTAAGCTTGTGTCGTCTTCAATTTCTTTGATGAGCTCATCTCGTTTTAAGAATCTTCCTCTATCCCCTAAAGCTACTTTAAAGTTTGGCGACATTTGTCTCAGTCTTTCGATAACAATATTTTTTATAGTCTCATCTTTATCTTGTAATGTCTGCGGGGTCATATAAACCTCAGCTCCTTTAATGTTCTTAAAATTTTTGCTCCTCGAGGCGTTTCGTTTTTTATCTCTTCATAAGCAAGATTCCAGCTTAAAGGTTCCTTATCAATTACTATGATTGTCTTTTTTCTTTCCTCTAGTGGCAGGTTGCTGTATACATCAAAAAACTTTTCTGCCCCTTCTAACATATGGTCTTTCAGTAGCCTTTCTTTAAAAAACTTTCTTCGGGCCTGACCTTGTCCTGAGTCCTTCCCAAATCTCCATCGGAAGTAATGTCCCACTGGAAAAGACCTAGGTTTTTCAGATCAAACCCAGTTAAAGTCAACAATATCAAAACGATTCAGGACAAGCCCTTCGGGCCTCTATTGTGTATAGTGTATAAAGTCAAAGTTTTTGATTGCGATTTGAGCGCAGAATCGAAACACGAAACATTTATGTAGACTAGGCTTATGCGTTCTGGCATGAAGCCATTGCTTCCTAGCATGCGCGAGCGGCAGCGGTATCTTGTATATGAGGTTTTGAGTGAATCTCCACTTCAAGGAAGAGTGATACAGGAAGCTCTGCTTGAAGGATTGCAGCAGTTTCTTGGAGAGCTTGGAATGGCTAAGGCAGGAGTGCAGCTTCTTGACCAGGCAGGGCAGAGAGGAATCTTGAGGACCAACAGCAAGGAAATTAGCAATGTGAAAGCAGGATTATCATTAGTAAAGCATATAAATCAGCAAAAAGTAGCTGTAAGAACATTGGGAGTTTCAGGCCTGCATAACAAGGCACTGAGGCTCTGCACAGATTCTAATCAAGGGAGGAAATAACGATGCAACCAGGAGACATGTCTCATCAAGCAATGGGGTATGACAGGACCAGCGCCATGTTCAGCCCTGACGGAAGGCTACTGCAGGTAGAGTATGCGAAGAAGACAGTGAAGCAGGGAACTACTGCCATTGGGGTTGTGTGCAAGGATGGAGCATTAATCCTGGCAGACAAGAGAATTTCTGAGAAGCTGATTGTTCCAAAGTCTGTTGAGAAAATCTTCCAGATTGACGAGCATATAGGAGCCACAGTCTCGGGGATTGTGAGTGATGGAAGGATATTGATTGAAAGGGCGCAGGTGTTGGCACAGCAGCACAGGGTGACTTTTGACAGCCCTATTGAGACTGACCAGCTTGTGAAGCAGATTGCAAATTTAAAGCAGCTTTACACGCAAGTAGGAGGGGCAAGGCCGTTTGGAGTGTCCTTGATGTTCATTGGCACAAACGGGGAGCCGCAGCTGTTTGTGACTGACCCAACTGGCATTTTCTTTGAGTACATGGCCACGGCAATAGGAGAGGCAGAGAATGAGGTAAAGGATATTCTTAACAAGGAATACAGGGAAAACATGAATTTGCAGGATGGGCTGAAGCTTGCATTTAGCGCATTGAAGAGGGTGCTTGGCAAGGACTTCAGCGTAGACAGGGTTGATGGAGCCACAATCAGAGACGGGAAGTTCCAGCGCCTTACAAGAGATGACCTGCAGAAGGTCAAGTAAGCATACTCATGGTTGATGTTGACAGGGCTGTTGTAGCAAGATTGAAAAAGGCAGGCAGGAATTTTGAGATTCTTGTAGACTCTGAAAAAGCGCATGAGCTCAGGAAAGGCAAGGCTGTTGGCATCTGGGACATTGTGGCTGTTGAGCATGTGTTCAGTGACGTGAAGAAGGGGCTGAAGGCAAGCGAGCATGAGCTGCAGCGCATTTTTGGAACAGCAGATGTTGAAAATATTTTTTCCTTGATTATCAAGGAAGGCGATGTGCCACTGACTGCCAGGCAACTGGCGCAGGCACGGGATGAGAAGAAGAAACAGATTATTGCTAAAATCCATAGGCATGGCGTGGACAGCAGGACTGGACTGCCACATCCTCCGCAAAGGATTGAGGCTGCATGGGAAGAGGCTAAAATAAGGATTGACGAGAGCAAGACTGCAGACCAGCAGCTGGATGCAGTTGTGAGCCAGCTAAGAAAGATACTGCCTATCAAGTTTGAGACGCGGCAGATTGAAGTTGTTATTCCCAGCCAGTATGCGAGCCACAGCTTCCACATCCTGAAGCAGCAGAGGCTGTTGAAAGATGAGTGGCTTGGAGACGGGAGCCTGAAGGCTGTTGTGGAAATGCCTGCTGGCGTCACTGATGAGTTCTTTTCTGCATTAAACAAAATAACGCATGGGCAGGTAGAAAGCAGGGTTTTGAAGGCGTTTTGAGAAAGATTTAAATACCACTGCAGAATGACAGTTATATGGGCGATGCTAAGCATGAAAGTGGTAAGGTTTATTTTGCGCAGATACCTAGGGGCATCAATCGTGGGCAGGCTATTGCCTTAAAAAAAGCTGTTATGAACCTAGCAAGAAATACCTACGGCGTAGAGGTTGCTGTAAGAATAAAAAAGGATGATGAGGGGTTCTTTTTTGCAGGTTCAGAAAAAGGGGTAACTGCGGTTGCAAGATCCTTGGAGCAGAGAGCAAAAGATTTTCATTATACCCCTATAGCCCTTAATCTAGTTGAAGTAACGCATGAAGAATTAGGATATATTGATGCTGATGGCCACAAAATCCCTGATGCGACCATAGACTCCCTGAGTGATGAGATTGCACAATCTTACAATGCTGGTATAATTGGACTCTCAAACACTATAGCAGATCTGCATGAAAGAGGAGAGGATTTAGAAAGAAAAATTGAGGAATTAGAAGGAAGCCTTAAAGAAGCCAATTCAGAGATTAGGGGCTTGGGAGAGAAAGCTAGGGAACAAATAGATCCAAGACAGCTGCCTGCAGAAGAGATATTAAAGATAAGGAAGGGATGGGCCAGCTTGAATTTCAAAGAAATTGCAGAGGGATATTCTCGCATAGAGTCTTCAGGAGGTGTTGATGCGATCCTATCTGTGGATGTATCCCCTAAAAAATTTGCCTATAGGAAGGTTGCGGAATACCTCAGGAATACTTTGAATGAAGAAATGGACATTAATGAGGTAGATGCCATAGCTGGCGGAGATTGCCCATCTGTTGAGATTCATACAAATAGCGTCAGGGATTTGGAAAAAGCATTAAATGCTGCTAGAGAATCTTATGAAAGGATTCTTGCAGGTGTAGAAAGTGAGGAAGTGAAAGTAATATTAGGACAAACACTCTGCGATGGCATGAATAACCTTGAAAAGAGATTAGGAGAGGAGAACGAAGTCAGAGAAGAGATGGAGAGGAAACAAGGCATCTGGTCGGCTTACTGCGATGGCATGAGGGAACATGATGAGTTGAAGGACAGGTACAGGGTGCCTCTAGGGATTTTAAAAACGTTGAGGGAAGAGGCAGTTCCTGTGATGATGTTTTCTACTTCTGAGTATGAGCCTGTCATAGTACATGTAGAAATTCCCAACACAGGAAGTACAGCAGAGAAGAATTTCTTGGATTACCTAATCAGGAATATCAAGGGATGCTTGGAAAAGGAGGGGTTTTCGCAAAAGGACTATTCCTCATTTGCTAAAGCGGAGAGAAAAGATACATTTACAGCACAGCTCTTTGCGAAAGCAATCTTGAAACTGGAGGATGTTCAGGGCGGGGTTCTTGGCAAGTTTGGGCTGCATTTCTCCTATTTTGTCAATTAGAAATTTGTAAAGGTCAGATACTTATTAAATCAAGAATTCTTAAATTATGATCTTATCTTGATTTCCCTTTCCAGACCTTTCTCAAGTTTTTTAACCCTTCTTCATAATCCTCCATTGTTACATTTAATTCTATTCCCCTGTCTTTTAACATATCTAAGAATTCCCCCATGTATGCCCCTGAAAATTTTGCAGCACCTTCCAAGGATAACTTTCCATTTTTGTAGAGGTCTATTGCACTTTCCTTTTTGTCTTTTTCCATTGATTTACTTATTCGGTATTCATTAAAAACATTTCTTATCTTTCAAAATTTAAAAGCACAAACTATTTAAATGGCTGTTTTTACTACTAGTTCTGACGAGAGATGAGGAGCACAACACAAAGTGAATTTTTATGGGTGAATTACTAATACAACCTAAGGACATAGTTGTTCCTGGCCAAATTCTGGCACAGGGCATGGATTTCCTGCCTGCGCATGACACTTACAGGGACGGGGACTACATTGTTGCCTCCAGAGTTGGGCTAGTTCATGTGGATGGAAGGCTGATCAAGCTTGTGCCCTTAAGCGGCAAATACATGCCTAAAAGAGGGGACCAGGTGATTGGAAAAGTAATAGACATGACTTTCAGCAACTGGTTTGTCGACATAAATTATGCAAATGATGCTGTCCTCTCCTCAAGGGACACTTCGGAGTTTGTTGAGAGGGGAGCTGACCTGAGCAAGATTATCTCGCATGGGGACTACATTGTTGCTGAGGTAACCAAGGTTACAAGAGGAAGCGTTGACCTGAGCATGAGAGGGCCTGGCTTGCACAGATTAGGGCCTGGAAAGATTATACAGGTGAATGCAACAAAGGTGCCAAGGATTATTGGCAAGCAGGGAAGCATGATCACGTTAATCAAGGACAAGACAAAATGCAGGATCACTGTTGGCCAGAACGGAAGGATATGGATTTCAGGAGATCCTGAGCAGGAAATAAAGGCGATGCATGCAATACAGCTTGTTGAAGCGCAAGCGCACAGGGAAGGGCTGACTGAGACCATTACCAAATTCCTAGAGGAAAGGCAATGACAATCAAGCGCATAGACGGAAGAAAGCATGATGAGTTAAGGCAGATTGAAGCCAAGACAGGGGTTATTGCAAGGGCAGACGGAAGCGCAATGTTCAAGATAGGGAATACATGCGCATATGCTGCAGTTTACGGGCCCAGAGAATTGCATCCCAAGTTCCTGCAGAATCCTGAGAAGGGAATTTTAAGATGCAGCTACAACATGCTTGCATTTTCAGGGGCTGGAGAAAGAGTCAGGCCTGGCGGGAACAGGAGAGCAAAGGAAATCAGCCTGGTAACTGAGAAAGCACTTTCGCCTGTGCTTGACCTGTCGCAATACCCAAACGCTGTTGTTGACGTTTTCATTGAGCTTGTGGAGACTGATGCTGGAACAAGATGCGCCGGAATATGCGCTGCTGCAATGGCACTGGCAGATGCTGGAATTCCGATGAAGGACCTGGTTTCATCAGTGTCTGTTGGCATTCTCGGGAAGGATTTTTTGCTTGACATCAATTCACATGAGGACTGCGAGCTTGGGGCTGTTGATATTCCAATAGCCATCTTGCCAAGGACAGGCGAGGTTACATTGCTGCAGATGGATGGCATTGTCTCAACAGAAGCCTTGCAGAAAGCAATTGCCTTGGGCGTGGAAGCTTGCAAGAAGATCAGCGAGATTCAGAAAGAAGCATTGCGCAAGAGGTACAGCCATGAGCAATAGCACAAAGATTTTCAGGGACCATCTTATCCTGCTGCTTGAGAAAGGCATGAGAGAGGATGGAAGGGGATTGCTTGAGTACAGGCAGCCTGTCACGATTGAGTATGGGGTTTCCAAGACGTCTTCTGAAGGCTCAGCACGCGTGAAGATTGGGATGACTGAGGTAATTGCAGGAGTGAAGATGGGACTGGGAGAGCCTTTTTCTGACACTCCAGACGATGGAGCATTGATGGTTGGGGTAGAGCTTATTCCCATGAGCAATCCTGAGTTTGAAGCTGGGCCGCCGCAGGCTGAAGCTATTGAGATTTCAAGGGTTATTGACAGGGGGATAAGAGAATCACAAGCCATTGACCTGAAAAAATTGTGCGTCACTAAAGGAGAGAAGGTGTGGATTATATTCATTGACATCTATCCAATGAATGATGCTGGAAACCTGTTTGATGCTTGCGCGCTAGCTGCGTGCGCTGCTCTAAAAAATGCCAGGTTCCCGCACCTGGATGAGAGGACATTTGCAATTGACTACAAGAAAAAGACAGAAAAGAAACTGCCATTAAGGGATTTGCCAGTCGGAGTTACTGTCCTGAAAATCAAGAATAAGCTGATAATTGATCCTACAATTGAAGAGTGGGATACACTTGATGCAAGGCTAAGCGTTTTTACCCTGCCTGACGGGAAAATCTGCGCGCTGCAGAAAGGAGGGGGCAATGCATTAAAGCAGGAAGACATCATGGAAATGATTGCTCTTGCCACTGACAAGGCGCAGGCATTACGGAAGGTGCTGGAGGAGTGAGCATGAAAATCTCTGAATACACAAAGTACGAGAAGGCACGCATTGTCGGAGCACGCGCCCTGCAGATTGCCATGGGAGCTCCGCTTCTTATTGCATTTGATGCTGCAAAGCTTGAGCAGCTCGCGTTTAATCCTGTGAAGATTGCCCTGGAAGAGTTTCAGCAGGAAGTGCTGCCTATTACCATAAAAAGGCCCATGCCCTAGCTCTCACATTCTTTCAATATACTTCCTTAATTCATCTAAATTCTTGAAGTGCAGGCCTTTCTGCTTCCTTGCCTGCTTCTTCTGGTATTCCGGATGCAGGCGAATGTCAAGGAAGTGCTGCTCGTACTCGCTTACAACCTTGTTAATGGCCTCTGACTTGTCCTTTAATCCATGTTTTGCCTTGATGACATTCAGCACCCTGTTGGTTCTTTCGCTGATGTCAATCATCGCCTTTACCATATATATCCTGTAATCTTATGTATATGCCATGTATATAAGGCTTTGGCTGGCATGCCATTCTGTTACCCCGAAGCAATGAATATGAAAGTTTTTATAATCACTTTTGGTGGGGTAATGATATCCAAATAACAGGATACACGGAGGTGTTGACATTGGCAAATCTGCTATATGAAACCACTGCTGCGATTGTGTCTCCATTACAGCAAATATGGATTAAGATTGTGGAGATCATTCCAAGCTTGATTGCAGCCATTGTGGTGCTGATTGTTGGCGCTTTTGTCGGCGTTATTTTAGGACACGCTGCAAAGGTGCTATTGGAGAAGCTTAAGCTACACGAGTATGTGAAGAAAGCAAAACTGACCAAGGCTGTAGGTCATGTCCACATTCCCAATATCATAGGAGAGGTTGTCAAGTGGTACATCTTTGTGCTGTTCTTGGCTCCTGCTGTGAGCTTGGTGAACCTAGGAACACTGTCAGACCTTTTAATGAGGTTTGCATTATGGCTGCCTCGCCTGATTGGAGGCGTGCTGATTTTCCTGCTTGGACTTGCTGGGATACATTACTTGTATGCAACAATTAACGAGCATACAAGCATGAAAGGGGTGAAAACCGCAAACAAGGTCCTGAGCTGGGTACTGGGAGTCATATTGGTGATTTTGTCCCTGCGCCAGATCGGGGTTGAAGTTGGGTTCCTGGAAAATACCTTCCTCATCATAGTTGGAGCGTTTGCTCTTGGAATTGCCCTGGCTTTGGGCATCGGACTTGGCCTGGGATTGAAGAAGGAAGGAGAGAAACTAGTTGACGGGATGCGCAGGCATCTCTAAATTCTTTCTTTTTTTACTCATTTCTTTGATGACATAGACTTAAATATTCTTAGCAATCCCTTTGGCTCATGGGATTTGAAGTTAATGAAGCAGCAGTTGCTGCGTATTTTGAGCGAGCATCTCATGATCCTGATATGGTTTTATGCCTGCCTGATGAAAATGGGACTTATGTGCTTCAAAGTTGCGAACAACCCAGTGGGGATAGAAAATTAATACGGTTTTATCAAGGTCGCTTTTATGATGTCATTTTTGAAGCATTGAAATGCAAGGAATATTGGGCTTTACCTACAGAATGTTCTTTGGATTCCTTAAAATTGAGATCTAACGGGAGGATTTTTCGAATTTATCAAGAAGTAGCATTATCTCGTCATATTTCTCCAGCAGCACTTATTGTATTGGAAGATCTTGTGCGAAAAAAACAATCTGCTGAAATCTGTGGTAATGAATGAATACCATAAAAAGAGAGGATTTTTATTTCATAAATGTTCATCCTGAGGGAGACAAACGATGAAATGTGTCTTATGCAATGGGTTGCTGGAAGAGAAAATTATTGAGCATCAGGAGCTTGGGATAGCTCTTGGCAAGTTTAAGGCACATATCTGCAAGGAGTGTGGAGAAGCTTATTTTGATAGTGAAACTGTTGATAAGATCCAGAAACGGTCTAAAGAGCGGGGATTGTTTGGCCTTGCATCGAAAAGGACTCGTGTCGCCCAGATTGGCAATAGCCTGGCGATTCGAATTCCTAAAGATCTTGCCAGCTTTGTTGATTTAAAGAAAGAACAGGAAGTGAGAATCATTCCTAAAAGCAAAAATGAAATACTTCTTGAAGTAGACTGATAGTGAGTTAGCAATGTTATAAAAGCTAAAATTTATAAAGCATCTTTGGAGATTTTTGGCTCTATGGATGAAACTCCTGTAGCAGTTGAGGCGCAAGCAGAGCAGGTTGAGCAGCCTGTGCAGAACTTGCTAGTGCCATTGGAAGAGTACCTGAAGGCAGGCCTGCATATTGGGACCAAGTTCAGGACAAAATACATGGAGCCTTTCATCTACAAGATCAGGCCTGATGGGCTGACTGTTTTGAATGTGCAGAAGATAGACGAGCGCATAGGCATGGCTGCAAGGTTCATGGCAAAGTACTCTCCTGAGCAGATTCTTGTTGTTGGAAGGAGAGAGAACAGCTGGAAGGCAGCAAAGATGTTCAGCAAGGTTACTGGAACCAAAGTTTTTGTCGGAAGGTATCCGCCTGGCATTCTTACAAATCCAAACCTTGACAACTTTATGGAGATCAAGCTTCTGATTGTGACTGATCCCGGGCCTGAGAAGAATGCAGTAAGAGATGCAGTTGCTGTAGGAGTGCCTGTGATTGCGTTTTGCGATACAAATAATGAGAGCAACTATGTTGACTTTGTAGTGCCGTGCAACAACAAGGGAAAGAAGAGCCTGGGACTTGTGTTCTACATTCTTGCTAGGGGATACATGAAGGGAAGAGGGCTGATAAGCAAGGACGAGGAGTTTACTCACCAGATTGGGGACTTTGTGGAAGAGTGATTGTAACTATTGCTTAATAACTACTTATTCATAACATTTTTAAATGGTCTTTATTTGAACTGGTTATGCAGAAAAGTTATGAATACTGGGCAGAAATGCTGGAAAGATTCTGTGATTACATGGCAAGCAGTCCTGGCGCGTCTTACAAGGACGTGCGAAATGAAGGGCTGGTTGGTGTACTTGGTAAGTTCTACCAGTATAACCTGAACAAGGCGAAAAAGGACATAGGCATAGCAGATGAATTTATCAGGGAAGGTAACTGCAGGATTAGTGCAGGGGAATGGGATCAGAGGAAAAGAGATTTTTTAGACTTCCTGAAGGAACATCCTGAGTCAACAATAATGTCACTGCGCGAAACCTGCCATAGAAGTGCTTTTCATAGATTTTATGATGCGCGAATCAACGAGGCTAAGAAGGAAGCTGGAATATCTATAGAACCAGGGAGAAGGCGAAGATGGCTGCCTGAAGAACTTGGCAGGGAACGGGAGGCATTGTTTGCATATCTTAGAGAAAATCCAGAGATAAAATTCTTGGACATGGAGAAAAATTCTCAAAATATCCTAAATAGGCTTTATAGTCATAGAATTAACGAGGCTAAGATAGCAGCTGGAATACCAGAAGAAAACACGAACAAAAGAGGCCATCCGCTTCCTGAAAATGTCTGGCAGGAAAGAAAGACAGCATTCCTGCAGTATCTCAAGGAACATCCGCACTCAACAAGAAGAGAAGTTGAGCGCAGTTGCTTCAGCAAGACATTCGACAGGTTCTATAATACGCGCATCAACGAGGCTAAGAAGGAAGCTGGATTGGCTGAGGAGTACCTTGGCAAGGGAATTCGCGAGTGCATACCTGAAAGCGTGTGGCAGCAAAGGCTAAGCTTACTGCATGAATTCCTGAAAGCCCATCCAAATACACTAAGAAGAGATGTCACTAGGGAGTTGAAATCTGCATTAGACCATTTCTATAATCAAAATATTACAAAGGCTAAAACTGATGCTGGACTGTCACTAGAACAAATCACAGCATCAAGGATTCAAAAGCCAGGCCGTGAAAGGCAGAAGCAGAAACAGGTTATTACCTACGGCGAATTCATAGAAAAAGTTGATGCCTTGCATGACTATCTGCTGGAACATCCAAGTGCAACGCTTCAGGATTTGAGAGAAAATAGCTATCTTCATATTTTGCGCCTGGCATACAGCAGGAAAATCAGCCTGGCAAAAAAAGTATTGGGGCTGTCTGGAGAAAGATTCAAAAGAAGGTTCAGAAAAGGCGGACCGGCAAACAAACTATCACCAGAAGCATGGGAAAAAAGAAGACAGGAATTTATTAAGTACTTGAGAACACATCCGCAGTTAACAAGGGAAAAGATGCTTGAATCTGGGTTTGGTGGTGTAATATCCAAGTTTTACGCAGGAAAAATAGCGCCTGCATTAATAGATGCTGGACTTGACCAGGAGAGAATTAGCAGATTCATCATTGTATACCATATCAATGCAGCTAAAATCTCAGCAGTAAGTTTTACAAGATTCAGGGAAAACCGAGGTTTGCCTAGTCCTGATATAGAAGATATGATCCAAGAAGGATCGCTTGGGATACTGCTGGCAGTAAAACATGGTCATCGATTAAGCAGAACTCTTGCATTAAAGGCTGCACGATTCAAAATGATGGGAATTCCGGGCGGTGGATACCCGAATTCTGCAGCGCGGCTGAAATTGTCTCATTCATTTACCCAGAAACAACTAGATAATGCAATCATAACTGGAGAAATAGTGAATGAAGGCATAGCCCTTTCCATTAAAACACTAAATCCAACAAACCTGGAGTACCGCATGCTCCTTGAAGACTTTGATGAAGGCGAGACTGGATTGCGCACATTGGATGATGCATTGAACAATATTGCTGAAAAGCAGGATCTGACGCCAGATGAAGGATTTTATAGTGGAGATTCAGATATTTCAAGAGAAGCTGTTGATGAAGTGATTGCCTCATCCAGATACTGGTATCTCACAGAAGATGACGAGCAGAATACTGACAAAAAACTGATTTCAGAGGCATTGGATGTGACGACATTGAGCGAAAGGGAGAAAAAAATACTCAGGCTGAGATATTTGCAGGGGGGTATAAGGACTCATGAATCTATAGGAGAGGAGCTTAATCTTACTGGGGGGTGCATACAGCAGATTGAGGCAAAAGCAATTGGGAAACTGCAGATACCGGCGAACTCAGCTAAACTGAAAAAATCCTTGGGGATGGATCTTTCTGACGAGGAGAAAGATTTGCTTGAATCAGTTAAACCAGTTGGTCCTAAAGTAGGGTATAGGAAATCTTTTTGGAAAAAATTCAGAGAAAAAGAACCCTACATTATGCAATGGCTTGCTGAGCATCCTGCAAATTATGGTGACAAGCTTCAGGCGAAAAGAATACCTGAATCTGGGATAGAGAAATTAATTCAAGAAGCTAGAACGCTTCCGCAGCCTGTGTTCCAAGAAAAGCATGGTATTGCGAATGAAGAATTTATTAAATCATCTGCAATTATTGGGATTGCGATGCTTCATGATACAAAGATGGATTGAAAATCTATTCTCTTTCCTGCACTGACTGGAGATATGTCATCATCCTAATCTCTTAATTTGAAAAGATAAGATCCTGCTGAAAGCAGAGTTGAATAAATGGTGGGGGACTATTTTCCCTTATATCCAAATTTCTTATCATATTTTTTATGGTCAATTATGTCCAGTACAAAATCAATAACTTCCACTTCGTTTGATTGGATGGTATAGATGAGCCGCCAATAATCTGATAGTTCAATTCTCCACAAATTGGTAACGCCGTATTTTTGGATGTAATAGTCTGGCATTTGTCCTTTCTTTATCTGGTCACCAGCGAAAGGATTTTCTTTGAGCCACCCTTTTGCTCGTTCTATGGATCTGAGAATGGATTGATGGACAGAAGAAGTTACTCCGCGTTGTAATTCATTTCCAACAATTTTGTTTAGCTCATTGTATTCTTCAATTGCCTCTGCAGAGAGGACTATCTTTACCTCTTTTCCTCTAAAAGTCATATCTCTGTTCCTCTGATAATTGCTTCTCTGAGTCTAGGGCTATCGTTATGTGTCCATAGAACCCCTTTATGTCCGTCAAGAATTAATCCTCGCTGCTCCATATAATCAAGAATGACGTTTAAAGTTTGGTGCATAATTTTGGTTGGTAGTAGTTTTTTTATTTCTTCTCTGGTAAGAGTTGTTTCTGCGTCTTTGAGCACTTTTTCTACCATGAGCATTGTTTTCAAGTTGGGATAATGGATTACTTCTTGCATAGTTTCACCAATTGTATTACTATATACTACTAATTATATAAACTTATATATAAATGTTTCCTTACTTTTTGCTGTTTCCCATAAAATGTCAAAATAGCATTTATAATCTCTCAAATCGTGGAATTTTCTTCCCATCAACTATAGCATCTTCAAGGAACACCTTTTCAGGCCGGACCCACCAGTCTCCTTTCTCACTTTTGTAGATCACTACCTTTTCCCCTGTTTCTGTATGCGTGCCTGCTGCAATAACTTCATACACATTTCCCTTATAGTGCTTGTATCTCCCTGGAATTATTTTTTCCATCAGAGCTCCAAGACCTTGCTGAACTGCATATTGGGAATCCATGGCCTGTGATTTTCATTCAAAAAAATTCCGTTTGCCTGCACTTCTGGAAGGCGATGCTTCAGATGATGCATAAACTGGTTTATTGTGGCTTGAGAGTAGAAATGCCTTAATGTTGAGACTGCATCGATTATTACGTGCTTTCTTCCAGGAATCCTTGCAGCCTGGTCCAGAATAGACTGGCCCAGCCTTGTGAGATCAGCATTCCAAAGATAGATAGTATTTTCTTCTGGGTATTGGGATGATGCCTGCATGCTTACAGTGTCAATGAAAGTAATATTATCTGTGGGGATTTCCTTGCGTGCAAGCATTTTTCTCAGGTTGTTTGCAGGGCGGTGCAGGCTGACGCATATTGTTGGCAGGGGAAGGTGTTCTAGCAGATGGTAGGCGCTTAAATGAGTATCGTGCTGAGTATTGATAAGCAAAGAAAATGGCGATTGAAGATCTTGCAGTGCTGGATGCATAGTCACCTCTCTGCCTTTTACATAACTTTGCCCATTATAAATCTTCACAGAAACATTTAAATACTTAATAGTGGTAATCCAACGACATTATACTCGAGGGGTAATAAATTATGATTTCGCCTGCATTCGCTGCTGTCCAGCATTACATTGCTGCAATTATAGTATTCGCTGCTGCAGCAGCATGGTATGCGCAGCCCAGATCCAGAAGCTCACAAGTTGCTCATGCAAGGGTTTTTCAGGCATTATTCCTTATTTTCATTCCTGTAGCCTTACTAAGCCTGCAGTTCATTCCTGATAATTATAGGATGCAGCTGTTCTATGGCTCACTGTTCCTTGTGCTTATAGGCACTGCTGGGAATGCATTGCGCGTTTACAGAGGAAAGCAGACAGGGATTATCCCAGTTGGAAATGTTCCAGCTGCTCCTGCAAAGCCAGGAACTCCAGCAATTATCTCCTATCCTGCCTTTAAGGAAGACATGAAGAAGATTGAGCAGGAACGAAAGAAGCTGGAAAAAGAGCGGGAGAAAACAGAAAATTCCAGGAAAGATGTTGAGAAGATGAAGAAGGATGTTGACAATAGTTCAAAGAGGATAGATGCAACCAAAAAAGGATTTAGCAAGGAGAAGAGGTCAATTGCAGCATTAAGAAGGTCGCTTGACAAGAGAGAGCAGGATGCTGAGGACCAGAGGAATACTGCCCAGAGGCTGCTGAAGCGCGCCCAGAAATTAGAAGGGAAGTATGAGAAGAAGCTCAGGAACCATGTAGAAAGAGAGGAGTTGTTTGAGCAGCAGGTTCTTGAAGAGGCAAGAGAGAAGCTTGCAAGAGAGAAAGAGAAGCTTGCTTCAAAGGAAGCAAAAGCAGAGAAGCTTGTGCTAGAATCTGGAGAGGAGAAGAAGGCACTTGCTGATGAGCGTGCATCGTTGCATGATGCGCAGAGGCAGCTTGAGCACCAGAGGACGCAGCTAGAGAAGAAGGAAACTTCATTACAAGATTTTGCACTGAAGCTTGAGCAGAAGGAAGAGGAGATTGCTGCTGAGAAGAGCGGAATTAAGCAGATGATGAGGGACAAGCAGCGCCTGGAAGATGAGCATGACGACATGATAGCTGTGCAACAGCGTATCAAGCAGAAAGAGGAGAAGCTCAAGGATAAGTCGAAGGAGCTGCTTGAATTTGAGGAAGAATTGCTGGAAGAGGAAATGGCATTGAAGAAGCAGGAGAAGGAAAACAAGGCTTGGGAAAAGAACATTGACAAGAGAGAGAGCAAGTTTGCTGCTGTCGAGGAGGAGCGCGCTGTTCTTGAGGATAAGCTTGCTGCATTGCGCGGTGAACTAGCCAAGAAAGCGCATGAGCTGAAGAAAGAGCAGGAAAAGGTTGAAGTGCTTCAGAAAACCCTGAGATCAGGGAGGGGAGCATGAGCAGCCAGCTTATTTTTGGACTTCAGCTTCTCTCATTTGTTGCGGCGCTTGCTGTTTCCATTACAATGCTCTTGGCGCGATCAAAGGAGAATCCAAAGTTTCTTGCTGGCTATGGTTTTATTCTGCTTGGCATATTTGTGATGATTGTTTCATTGTTGATCCAGATTGCTGTTAGCGCGAGGGAATTATTCAGAATTACCTTGCTGCCTGCGCCTGCGCTTGAGATGCTTGCAACAGCAGACAGCATTGCATTGATTCCGCTGATGGCACTTTGCTTCCTGTTAGGGGTGTTGCTGGTGCGGGACAGGTTTGCTGCCTGACTATCTTCTCTTTCTTCCTGCCTTCTTCTTTGCCTTTCTTTTTTTCTTTATTGATTTGTTCACTGCTGGTTTCTTCTCTTGTTTTCTCAGGCGCGAAGAAAGAGAAGATA
>DATDZK010000074.1:0-23466 GCA_035288725.1 Candidatus Nanoarchaeia archaeon
TTCCTTGGATATATCTTGGTTATTGCGCAGTTCAAGGATATTCAAAGAGTATTCCAGTATCACGGAGCAGAGCACGCATCTATTGCCTGCCATGAATCTGGCAAGAGTCTGACTCCGGAAAATGTCAAGAAGTTTTCAACTATCCATCCAAGATGCGGCACTGCTTTCATCTTTATTGTTTTAATCCTTTCCATCATCGTATTCTCGTTTGCCTACCATCCATCTTGGTTGATACGCTTCTTCGGAAGGATCATACTAATTCCAGTAATTGCGGGAATATCATATGAATTACTAAAGTTAAATGCAAAATATAAGATTCCAGTATTAAGCTGGTTCTCAATTCCCGGATTGTGGCTGCAAAAAATCACAACTCGCAGACCAGACAAGAGCCAGATAGAAGTTGCCATTGCTGCATTGAAGTTGGCATTGGCAAGGGAAAGGACTAAATAAAATGGGTATTGGGTAGTCCTCTGAAATCATTGTCCCGGGTAAACAAAGGAAGTTCATTAGCACTAGCTGTCGCATAAAGCAGCGCATCTATCGCTCCTAATTTTTCTGAAAAGTTAATGGCATGTATGGATATGGCAGAATCAACATTCAAGATCAGGTTGTATTCTTGTAAATAACGCAGGATATATTGAATCTTCTTAAATGGAAAATTGAATTCCTTTAATTTTTTGGCGATTTCAAAAAGGGACAACGCAGAAAGAGCCAAAGGAATCTCTTGATCTAAAAATTCCTTTTTGCCTTTTCCTGTAAGATAATCAAGCCAAAGGCAGCTATCTGCTAGGCAATAATCAGCCACTTTTCCTTCGCTCCTCTTGCAATTCTTTGAACATCTTGTCTGCAAGCTCTGGTTTTCCCAAGTAGCCAAAAAGCGACGGTCGTTTTTTTGCTTTAATCATTAATTGTTGAATAACCTCATCGTAGGTTTCTGCCCCAACAATTCTTTTCATTTGTTTTAATTTTTCCATAGTTTTTTCTTGTATTTGTATTGTTGTAACCATAGCCTTACGCTATAGTCTATAGTTTATATGCCTTATGAAAAGAGAGCGCAGCTTCTTAATGAGCTTTGCTGTGAAAAATCCGGAAATTCTGCTGGCAACATCCGAAAATCTTGCGGCGATAAGGTTTAAAACCGAATGTCTTCTGGTCCTGTATATGAAGAAAGTCGCAGTCATGGTCAACAGGGAAAAGTGCTATCCAGAAAAATGCCAGCATGAATGCATCAAGTACGATCCATTGAACCGCTCAGGCAAGGAAGGTTTCCACATCGGCCCTTCAGGCAAGGCAGAGATAGACGAGGCATTGGCCCAGGAGTTCCATTCTATTTGCGCAAAAGTATGCCCCTTTCAGGCTATTCATATTGTCAAGCTTCCTGATCGCTTGAATGAAGAGCCAATTCATCGCTATGGCCAGAACCAGTTCGAGCTTTTCAGGCTGCCTATCCCAAAGAAAGAAACAGTAGTTGGCATCCTGGGAAGGAACGGCATTGGAAAATCCACAGCATTCGAGATTCTTTCAGGCAACCTCAAGCCAAACCTAGGAAAGTTCGACAGCCCTCCTTCAGACAAGGAAATTCTTGCAAGCTTCTCTTCAATACCATTGCGTGAGTACTTCCATGAGCTGTTCAGCAAGAAAGTCAGGGTAGCTTACAAGCCCCAGCGCGTTGACCTGATTCCCAAGGTATTCAAGGGCACAGTCCAGGAATTGATTGCTAAAGTAGATGAAAAAGGCATAGGCAGGGAATTGATGGAAGAGTTAGGACTTTATTCCTTGAAGGATCGCTCTGTTGACAAGCTTTCAGGCGGAGAGCTTCAGAAATTGTCTATCATCGCCACCTGCGTCAAGAAGGCAGATTTCTATTTCTTTGACGAGCCTGCTTCATTTTTGGACATCACCTCAAGAATTATTGCTGCAAAGATCATCCATCGCATGAAGCCATCAGCAGTCATGGTTGCAGAGCATGACTTAGCAACACTGGATTATATCTCAGATGAAATGCAGATGATCTACGGCGAGCCTGCTGCATTCGGAGTGATTTCGCAGTCAAAGGCAGTCAAGCGCGGCATCAACGAGTACTTGGACGGCTTCTTGCCTGATGAGAATGTGCGGTTCAGGAGCTACAGCATAATCTACCAGAACCCAGCGTTCCGCGGATTAAGCCCTCAGGTGTTATTTGAATTCCCTAAAATAACAAAGAAATTTGACACATTCCAGCTGACAATTAACCCAGGCACTGTGAAGAAAGGCGAAGTCCTGGCAGTCATGGGCCCTAATGGCTTAGGAAAGACAACATTCCTGAAAATCTTTGCAGGAGAGGAAAAAGCAGACACAGGAGAATTGAAAAAGTTAAACATAAGCTACAAGCCGCAGTACATCCAGTACTTTGACGGCACTGTTGAGGAATTTCTTAGAGGCAAGGCAGGAAGCATGTTTGAGAATGGCTGGTACAAGGCAAACATCTTGGAAAAGTTAAGCTTGCAGCCTATCCTGAAGAATGAAATTTCCTTCTTGTCAGGCGGAGAATTGCAGAAGGTCTACATCGCCGCATGCCTGTCAGATCAGGACGCAGATATCTTCGCATTGGATGAGCCTTCAGCATTCATTGACGTGGAAGACAGGCTGAAGGTTGCAGAAGTCATCAAGGAGTTTACCCAAAAGCGAGAAGTCTCTGCTATCGTAGTTGATCATGACGTGCAGTTCATTGATTACCTAGGAGATTCCATGCTGGTGTTTGAAGGAATTCCAGGAAAAGAAGGCCATGTATTTGGCCCTTGCTCAAAGGAAGATGGCATGAACCGCGTTTTGAAAATGCTGGAAATTACCTACCGTCTGGACAAGGAAACCAAGCGTCCAAGAATCAACAAGCCAGAGTCGCAGTTGGACCGTACGCAAAAGTCTTCTGGAAAGTATTACTACAACTAGATCATGCAGCAAGGGTTTTTAGTACCAAATAAAGAATAATTTTTCCAATCTTCCCAATCTACCATGCAAGCGTCCCACCAGTCTGGTACTCAGTTACCCTAGTCTCAAAGAAATTCTTTTCTTTATTTAAGTCTACAGCCTCTGACATCCATGGAAATGGATTCTGGCTTCCATACTGGATAGGCATCCCAATCCTCTGCAGCCTCCTGTCAGCAATGTATTCAATGTATTTCCTGAAGCTTTCAGCATTGATTCCAAAAATGCCTTTCGGAAAGCAGGTGACAGCAAACTCAACCTCAAGGTCAACAGCTTCCTTTATTAGCTTCAAAACATGCTCCTGAAACTCAGTGGTCCAGAGCTCAGGCTGCTCCTGCTTGATTGTGTTTATCAGCTCAATTCCAAAGTTCAGGTGCATGCTCTCATCTCGCATTATGTACTGAATCTGCTCGGCTGATCCAACCATCTTGTGCTGCCTCTGGAAAGAGAACATGACAGCAAAGCTGCTGTAGAAATAAATCCCCTCCATGATGATGGCAAAGACAATGAGATTCTCAAGGAATTTCTGGTCATTTGCAAGCGTCCCTGTCTTGAACTCAGGATGCAGGATTCCATCCATGAATGAATCGCAGAAAGTGGCCTTCTTGTAGATGGCATCAACTTCCCTGTACATGTTGAAGATTTCGCTGCCATCAAGCCCAAGGCTTTCCACGATGTACTGGTAAGAATGTGTATGCACAGCTTCCTCATACGCCTGCCTGAGCATGTACAATCTGCACTCCGGGCTTGTAATGTGCTTGTACAGGGAAAGCACAATATTATTCGCAACAATTGAGTCTGCTGTAGTGAAAAAGCCAAGCACAGTTTTCAAAGCATGCCTTTCATCCTCAGTCAAAATGTCCTTGGACTTCCACTGCTCAATGTCAAGCTGCATGTTAATTTCTGTAGGCAGCCAGTGATTTGCATTCCCAACATTGTATGCTTCCCACGCAAATGTATGTTTCATGGGATGCAGCTGCACAACATCAGCATCCTGTCCATTAATGATTCTTCTCTTGTTCACATCCACTTTTTCTCTTGTTCGTGCAATGACCATTGTAATCCTTTTTTATTGGCAAGATTCGCAGACTTGCGACTCTCCAGCTTCGCTGCGTGGAGCAGGAACGATTTCAAGTGCAGCATTACCTGCTTGAACAACTGCCGGAGCAGCCACAGCGGGCGCAAGTTCTGCACGCTTGTGCGTCACCCCATACTGCACAGTGCTCACAGTTGATTTTTCCACCTGGGAAACTGCTAAAGTGCGCAGGTAATAAGTAGTTTTCAATCCTAAGGTCCAGGCATACATATAAAGGTTGGCAATTTCCCTGCCAGACACCCCTCTGTAAAAGATATTCAATGACTGGCTTTGGTCAATCCATTTGCCCCTATGAGCCGCTGCCTTGATCATCCATACAGGATCAATGTCAAACGCTTCCTTGTACATATCCTTGACATCCTGCGGAATCTCAGGAATCTTGGAAATGTTCCCGTCGAAATATTTCAATTTCCCAAGCATCTCATGGTCCCAAAGATGCATTCTCTTGAGCTCATCAATAAGATACTTGTTCACCACAGTGAAGTCTCCTGACTGGTTGCTTTTCACGTAAATGTTCTTGTAAATCGGCTCAATTGTTGGAAACACTCCGATAATGTTGGCAATGGTAGCAGTGGGGGCCAGGGCCAGGCAGTTGCTGTTCCTCATGCCATATTCTTTGACATGCTCTCGCACTGGTGTCCAGTCAATCTTTCCGCCACGTGAAACTGGAATCGGCACTCCCCTCTCCTTTTCAAGCAGATCCAAAGTATCCTGCGGAAAAATTCCCCTGTCCCACTTGCTTCCCTTGTAGCTTTCATATGTTCCGCGTTCCTGTGCAAGCTTAGAGCTGGCAAGTATGGAACAATAGCTGATCAGTTCCATGCTCTCATCGGCGAATTCCACGCATTCCTGGCTGTCAAACTTGATGCCTAGCATGTACAGCGCATCCTGGAACGCCATGACTCCTAAGCCCACAGGTCGATGCCTCAGGTTGCTGTTTTTTGCCTCAATTGTAGGATAATAATTAATGTCAACCACATTGTCCAGCATGCGCATCGCAGTAGTAACTGTCTTTTCCAACAATGCCTTGTCAAGCTTCCCATGGATAATGTGCCTGGCCAGGTTGACGCTTCCCAAGTTGCAGACAGCAGTCTCATCCTTGGAAGTGTTCAGCGTGATTTCTGTGCACAAGTTGGAGCAGTGCACGACTCCTGTATGGTCTTGGGGAGAGCGGATGTTGCAAGGATCCTTGAATGTAATCCATGGGTGCCCTGTCTCAAACAGCATTGTCAGCATCTTTCTCCAGAGTTCCCGTGCCTTCATGGTCTTGAAGAGGTGCATCTTGCCTTCCCTTGCTAATGATTCATAGTGCTTATACCTATCTTCAAATGCCTTGCCATAAAGGTGATGCAAATCAAGGGTTTCATTCGGGGAAAACAAGGTCCATTCTCCGTCATCCTGCACGCGCTTCATGAACAGGTCAGGAATCCAGTTCGCAGTGTTCATGTCAGGTGTCCTTCTTCTCTCATCCCCAGTGTTCTTTCTTAATTCCAGAAAGTCTTCAATGTCATAATGCCAGGTTTCCAGGTAAGCGCACGTCGCTCCGCGCCTTTTCCCGCTGCGGTTGATGGCTGCAGTTGTGTCATCAGCAATCTTCATGAAAGGAATTATCCCGTTGCTGGTAATGTTGTTGCCCTTAACCACTGCTCCAGTGCCGCGCAAGCTGCTCCAGTCATTGCCAATGCCGCCTGACCATTTTGCAAGCTGCGCATTGTCCCCGATGCACTTGAAAATGTGATGCAAGTCATCTTCTATGGTTGTGAGATAGCAGCTGCTCAGCTGCGGGTGCCGAGTTCCTGCATGGAACAAGGTAGGTGTGCTGGGAGTATAATGCAAATTTGAGAGCACATCGTAGAATTCCAGTGCCCGTGCATTCTTGTTGTCTTCCTTGATTGCCAGCCCCATGGCAACTCTCATCCAGAATGCCTGCGGGGTTTCCAGCGTGAGCTTGGTTTGCACGTTCCTGATGAAATACCTGTCATGCAATGTCTGCGCTCCCAAGTATGCAAGAAAATTGTCGCGCTCAGGATGCAGGGATTCAGCAAGCATCCCTAGGTCAAACTGCAGAATTTCCTCTGCAAGCAATCCCATATCCACAGCTTTCTTCACATTCCTCACAAAAGCTTCTCTGTACTGCTTGTCAAGCTTCTTGAAGTCAGCATCAGGGCCAATCACTTCCTTGTAGAGCTGGATGAACAGCAGTCTTGCAGCAACATAGGAATATCGCATGCTATTCTCAATCAAAGAGCGCACAGTCATCAGCAGGGCGCGCGCAATTTCTTTTGTGGAAATCTCGTCATACAAAGCTTCCTTGCAGTGCTGCAGAACCATCTCCACGTCAATCAAATGCTCATATCCAGAAATTGCATGCAGCAGGGTCCTGCGCAGTTTCTTTTCATCAAAAGGCTCTCTCTCCCCGCTAGCCTTAATGACAATAAGCTTCCTTTCTTCAAGCTTTCTTTGTGCTTCTATCTTTTTTTGCTCCCTCAGCTCAGCGTGCTCCTTCCTGTAGATGATGTATGCTTTGGCAATGTCAAAGAATCCAGCTTCCATTAATCTCTTCTCTGCAATGTCCTGCACATTCTCAACATTAGGCATCATAGAAGTAAAGCGCTCTCTTACTTCCTGGACAACGCCATAGACAATTTCATTCAGAACATCATCTCTAATCTCCTGGTTATTGCCTTGAAATGCTTTCATAATGGCATTTCTGATTTTGTCAGCATCGAAATCAACAACCTCTCCTGTTCGCTTTACAATCTGCATGTCGTGCATAGAGCATCCTCTTTGTTTTTTGCGGTGATTAAAAAGATGAAGCCAAAATCGTATCCAATCTTGACGAAAAATAATATATAAGCTTGACCAGACTCAGATGAATATATTCCAATATATATGTAAACACGCAAAGCAACAGCAGCTTAGCCCGAAGAAAGAAAAATTCCTACAGCAGCGCAGCAACAAGCAATGGCAAGGCTATGGTAGCATCGCAATGCACATCCACAAAGTCAGCATTGGCTTCTAGCTTGCCCCAGCTGACCCCTTCCACAAGCGGCGCTCCTGAGCTCCCGCCATGCTCTGCCCTGTCTGTTGTTATCTGGATGCCATAGCTTGCTTTTATAGGCCCGAACTGCATTGCCTGCTGGATATAATTCTTAGGCAGCCCTCCTCCTACATAAATTACCCCTAGCTTTTTAGCATTCCAGGCTAAATCCAGTATTTCTGTGAGGTCATCAAATGCATAAATCTTGAAGCCATGGTTCTGCATATATCCCCAGATTTGCAGTCCAAGTCCAGAGTCAGGCAGCCCAGGGCAGAATACAGGAATTTTCTTGTCTGCGCATATTCTCAGGATTGTTCCAGGCTTGCAATGCTTTCCAAACTGCCGCAGAAACTCAGTTATGCTGATATTTCCCTGCATCTTTTTCATTGCAGAATGCACAAAATCCTCCAAGTCCGGATATGCCTGATTTTGCATGTAGCTGTTGTACATCCTGTCAAATCCCTGCTTGTTCAGCTCTTCATCATCTGCATGCTCACTTCCCTTCAAATGCTGGTATCCCAGGCTTTCAACAAGATCATGCGTCAGTGTAGCTCCTGTCAGGACTAAGGCATCAACCATGTTTTTCTCAATCATGTCAGTAATGATATTTTTCATTCCGCCAGGAACCATCGCTCCAGCCAGCCCAAGAAATTTTACGCACTGCCTGTCAGCAAGCATTTTCCTGTAGATTTCAACAGCCTTTCCTAATTTTCCAGCCTGCATAACTCCAGCTTTGGAAAATTCTTTCAGAAGCTCATTGGCTGTAATATCTTTCCTCAGTGTAATATGGTGCACAGGTTTTAATGAAGGTTTCATGAAAAGTTTGAGAAATTTTGAGCATTATAAGTGTTATGCTACTTCAAAACAGGCCAAGGCTTGAAATGCTTCGATAGCCTTGCTTCAGGCTGGTCACCGTAATTAGATCTTTCTTTCTCACCTTCAATAAAACGATATGGCCTGCTAGGATTGCTTGCCATGATATCAAAGATGGCACTAGCTATTTCCTGCCCGTGTCTGACGCGGATGCTTCTAGTGCCTTGCACAAGGATCTCAAGTGTGGCAGTTGCACCTCTGCTGTGCTCGGGAATCAAAATATAAGATACTGTGCCATCCTCCTTCACAATCTTCTGATACAAGTATCCCCAGCCGGGATCAAAGAAGCCAGCATAATGCGCCCGAAGCTCGCCAAAAGAGGCATCATAGTTTGCAAACGTTGCGCATAATTGTGAGGGAACGCGGAATCGTTCTAGTGTGCCTAAAATGTAAAGGTACCCTGGCTCAAGATTGTAATGAGTCAACGGTCCTGTGATGGGATCAAAAAATTCTTCAGGATCAAGCTTGCCTTCAGGCGGAGGTGCTATGCTTGAAAAGTAGTTTATGGTCTTGTCTATATTCTTTTTCGATCTATATCCAACAATATGGTCAGCCGCTCTTCCGCATTTAAGATCTAAAGTAAGTATGATTCCAGGTTTTCCAGTTCCAAAATCTTGAATACGAAGCTGCTCATCAGCAAATGGAATGCCATCGCGGGTATAAATAAGAGGCTCAAGTGAATGAATAATGCGGAGCGCGTTTTGGTCGCATTCAGTCTTGCCGCGGAAAAACCTAATCTGGTTGAATGATGTTTCTTCTGCAAAAGTTATGGGAAATGAAGAAGGCACCATCTCAATCCAGATGTTTCCTTTGTAGCCAGCAGGAACGCAGTCGAAACGCGTGTCATTCTCGGTAAGCAGTCTAACCTGCTGGTTGTCTCGTCCAGAAGTGCTTTTTGGATTCGCATAAGCACGGATGTTGTAAGGAAGTTCAAAGCTCTCCTGATTGCGAACAAGATAGTAAACATCAGCCTCCTGGCGTATCCTTTGTGAAAGATCTAATTTGCCATCGTTACCCAAGGCCTGTCTAACACGCTCCGGCACAAAGTCAGAGCAAGTGATTTTCCCAACGCGGTATCCCTCACCAGACACACTAAGATCAAGGCTTGCAGGCTGAATGCGCTCATCAGAAATAGGATGATCAGAAGTAATTATCTCTTCATCAATCATCTTGCGTATTTCATGATCAGGCAGCACGCCGTCGCGCAAGGCAATATTATTGTTAGAAGCAGTCATGGTACTTGCAAAAGATTGTCAATTTCTTTTTTGATTTCATGAAACACCTCTTCAATGCCAAAGGAAGCAGTGTCCAAAAGTATTTTGTTTTCGCGATAAAGTATTCTGTCTCCAGCATACCAGAAGTAACCATCGCGCACTGCCTCCATATAAGCAGCACCTTTCTGCTGAAACCTGTCAGTAGCATGCTCATGATTCTTGCGCTGAATGCTTACTTCCACAGGCGCATCAAGTATGCATGTCAAATCAGGTCGCGTATCTCCAATAGCATCCCGGATTTGATGATGCAATTCCATAATAGGGCTATACTTTCCAGCAAAGCCCTGATAGGCAATAGTGGAAGGATAGTAACGGTCAACAGCAACCCATATCCCAGCAGCCAGTGCAGGCTCAATCACCCTGCCAACCAAAATCGCGCGCGCAGCATTGAACAAAACAAGTTCCCTAGAAGATGAGAGCCAGTGATTATCAGGGTGCTTAAGGCATGAGCGGATAAGCTCTCCCTCAGGTGTCCCTCCTGGTTCTCTTGGGCTTATAACTTCTTTCCCTTGCTCGCGCAGATATGCAGAAACTTTCTCAAGCTGCGTAGTCTTTCCTACTCCTTCATTCCCTTCCAGAACAATCAATTTTCCTCTTTCCATTTTACAAGAATCTTTTCAGCTTGGCCTGAAGCTCCTCCCCCTCCCTGTTTAGCTTAGGCACGCCATCCTTGCCTTCAATGACAAAACCAAACTGCCTGTACCACTCCACATTATTCACCTGCTCTTGGGTTATATGCAGTAAAGACTGCAATACAGGCAGCTCCTGGCGGTTAAACCTGACTGCATTTCTTTGGTAGTCATCAAGTGCTTCCATAGTTGTGGGAGCAAGCAATCTGATGAAATCAGCATAAATCTGCGCCTCTAGCTGGATTTCTTTCTGCGCATGCGCATCCAGACGCAGACCCAGGAAATGCCCCCAGTTATGTAGGTCTCCAGTTCTCCATCTTCTAGTGTAAAAGCCAACGCCTTTTCGACCGCGCACAATGTCTTCATTCACGCCAAGCCTGCGAAGTTCTTGCGCAAGCTGAACCTCCCGCTCATACCCTTCCCTGAAGCATTCAAGCACAGTTACTTTTAATTCATCATCAAGCAAATTTCCCCTGCCCTGCCTGTTTTTCCTGTCCTGGTGCTTTAATTCTTCTTCAGGAGGCATGAAATATTCATCTCCAACAGGAACATATCCCATGAAGCCGTGATCTTCAAGTGTCCTATGCCTTCCAGCCTGCCTTGGATCAACAAAAATCGGAGGCTTCCCTTCAAATGCTATTTCCACATGCTCAAACGGAGTTGTATGGCGATGGCGGAACAAGTACTTGATGAGGTGCTTGTTCTCCTGCAGTCTCCTTGTTCCCTCCCCATAGCTCACCCTGGCGCTGTCTGCAGGCGCATCATCATAGCCCATATAGTCAACAGCCTGAATAGCTCCTTTGTCCAAGTAAGAGACAGGCACAAAAAGGCGCTCTTCTAAAGAAGTAGCTGTAGGCCTTCTAGTATTTTGTGGTTGCCATGGTGCAGGAAGCAAAGGCCCATCAACGACTTTATCATCAGTTGGATAAGTTAGAGCAGGAGATTTCTTCTCATAGCGATCCTGGGTAAGTATGCTTGTTGACAAAGGAGCAAGCAGATATGCCGCATGTTCTAGCGTGTCAAGATATTCAATGAGAAGAGCCCACTTGCGTGTGCGTGCGCGTTGCTGCTGGGTGAACTCCAAAAGAGAAGGCAGATCCATTTTCCAGAAGAAAATCGTGTCATTATCAAGCTCAAGAGGAGTGCGCGCAAGCTCGCGCGCAAGATCAATTTCCCCAACAAGCCATTCATAATCCTGGTAGTTTTGTTTGCGTGCAGCCTCAATTAAAGCCAAAGCTTGTTGTGCATCATCCATGCAAACTCTTAGATCGTAAGCATGGCTGACAATATCTTCAGCACAGGGAGTATATGAGCTTTCAGGCATTTTGGAATATCTTCCAGAGTATTCATTTACATTTGCAGCTTTCGCGTAAACAAGTGAGAGCGCAACAGAAATTGGAGACTGGATCTTGAACTTCATCTGCACCGATTTGAATGGCTCAAGAATCCCTCTGTCATAAAGATGCTGAAGGAATGCAGGAAGCTCAGGCTTCTCAGGAAATATCTCAAGAGGATGGCCTGCAGTTGCGACTCTTGCAACCATCTCGTCCCCTCCCATGTAGTCGATTAGTTCTATTTTTCCTGTTTTGTAAGGAGCAATGGGATCAAAAAGAATATCCTCTGCATCAGGAACAACCAGCCTTTTTGTAAGAGAAATCCCATAAGGGTTTTGTGTGCTCGGTTCTTCAAGAGTGGCTATAGCAATCCCCCCTAAAATTTTGTGAAGTGCAATCCTGAAGATATTTAAGCACTACGTCGCTTCAAACTATATATCACAACTCTAGCGTTGTAACAGTGGAATTGTCAAGCTTGCAGCAAGGAAAGCAGCAAAGAATGGATTTGGCGATTCTAGCCTGCTTGTAAGCTCAGGATGAGACTGCGTTGCCATGAAAAACAGATGATCTGGCAGCTCCAATATCTGCATGATTTCCCCGCCAGGCGCTTTTCCGCTGAATACCATTCCTCCTTTTAACAAATCAGGAATGTAAGCAGGATTAACCTCATACCTGTGCCTGAATCTCAGTCTTGCCTGCTTTCCAAACAAGCGTTCTGCCAGCGTCCCAAAACCAACCTCAATGTCCCTTCCGCCAAGGCGCATCGTTCCCCCTTTCTGCTCAACATGCTGCTGCTCAGGCAGCAGGTCAATCACAGGATGCAAGGTTTCAGGGTCAATTTCAGTGCTGTTTGCCCCATGCAGCCCGCAAACATTCCGCGCAAACTCAATCACAGCAAGCTGCATGCCATAGCACAATCCAAGATAAGGAATGTTGTGCTCCCTGCAGTAGCGTATCACTGCAATCTTCCCTTCAGCTCCTCTTTTGCCAAAGCCTCCAGGAACAATTACTCCCTGCACTGATCGCAGCACATCTTCAACAGCAATGCTTCCTTCCTCAATGTCTGTAGTCTCAATCCAATGGATCTTGGCATGCGCCTGCAAATTGGCGCAGGCATGTCGTAAAGCTTCTACAACGCTAGCATAGCTGTCCTCCAAGTCAGTGTATTTTCCGCAGATTGCAATATTAACCAGAGGCAAATCCTTGTTTTTCAGGTTCTCCACCAATGGCAGCCAGCGCAAGTTCGGCTTGACATCCCACCCAAACTTCTTGTTGATAATGTCCAATATGCCCTCCTGCGCAAAAATCAGAGGCACTTCATACACAGAAGAGACATCCTTGCCAGTAATGACTGCATGTTCATCAATGTCAGCATGCAGCGCAATCCTCTGCTTTATTTTTGGTGTAAGCCATTCCTTGCACCTGGCAATGATTATGTCTGGTTGAATTCCATGCTGCCTCAGCAGAATCAAGCTCTGTTGTGTAGGCTTGCTTTTCTGCTCATTCACGCCAGCAGGAATAGGAACATACGCAAGGTGCACATACAAAACATTCTCATGCCCAACATCCTTTTTTAGTTGCCTTACTGCTTCCAGGAACAGTTCATTCTCCATGTCACCTACAGTGCCTCCAACTTCAATCAATGCAACATCAGGCTGCTCATCCTCAGCAATCTTGAAAAACCATTCCTTGATCACATTGACTACATGAGGCAAAAGCTGCACTGTCTTCCCAAGGTAGTCTCCTCTCCGTTCCCTTATTCTGACTTCCTCAAACACCTTGCCCATTGTCAAATTCCAGTTTCGCTTGCATGTGCATCCTAGGAATCTTTCATAATGGCCAAAATCCATGTCAACTTCCCCGCCATCATCAAGCACAAAGACTTCGCCATGCTCAATAGGATTCATGGTTCCAGGATCAACATTCAGGTAGCCATCGCACTTTATCGGAATCACTTTCTTAGAGCCGCTGAGAAGATGCCCGATGCTTGCAGAAGCTATTCCCTTGCCTAGTCCAGAAAGAACTCCGCCAGTAACCACAACATATTTTGTTGAGCGCACTGTATTATTCGCAAGGTGTTGTTTAAAAAACTTATTATTCGCAAAAAGATATGATGCAAAATTACATTTCTTCTAGTACTGTGATATCCAGTAATCCAAGACCAAGCACAAGAACTTCGCGAACAGCCTTGCACAGAAGCAGGCGCGCATCCCTTACCTTATTCTCTGCCTTTAGCACAGGATAATGCTCATAATAGTTGCTGAACATTTTGCTCAACCCGACCAAGTAATGGGGAATCAGATGAACCTTATACTGTTCAGCAGCATTCCTTGCAACCTGCGGAAATTTATATAACAATTTTGCAAGAGCGAATTCCTCAGGTGCAGTAAGCACAGAAATATCTACATTCTTAATGTCCTTGCCATGCTTTCTAAAAATGCTGTTTATTCTGGCAACGCTGTACTGCACATAAGGCCCTGTCTCTCCTTCAAACGATATGCTTTCAGCAGGATTGAAAACAATGTCAGAAGCAGGGTCAAACCTGAGCAAATGGAATCGCAGTGCAGCCATGCCAATTGCCTTGGCTCTTTTTTCTGCTTCTTTTTTGTTGAGATCAGGCCAGCGCTTTTTTATCTCATTTTCAGCAAGCTCAACCATATCTTCAATCAAGTCATCTGCATCCACAACATTTCCCTCACGTGACTTCATCTTGCCCTCGGGCAGATACACCATTCCATAGCTCAGGTGATAGCACGCATCAGCAGAAGGCACCTTCAGCTTCTTCAGCAAAGTAAAAAGCACTTTGAAATGATAGTTCTGCTCGCTTCCAACAACATAGACGCTCCTGTCCATCCTGAAATCCTGGTATTTTAGCTTTGCAAGATATAAATCCTGGGTCATATATACGCTTGTCCCGTCAGACCTCAACAGCACCTTCTTCTCCATGCCCTCCTTCTCTAAATCCACAACAACAGCCCTGGTAGAGTCAGGCTCAAATATCTTCTTCTTCACTCCATCAAGGACAAGCTGCTTGCCTTTTTCATATATCTCGCTCTCAAAATATTCCTTGTCAAATTTCAGGTTAAATTGGTCATAAGTCTCGCGAAAGCCATGCAGTGCCCAGCTGTTCATCCTCTTCCATAGCTCCCTGACATTCTTGTCTCCAGCTTCCCATTTGCGCAGCATCTCCTGCGCTTCTTGTTCCAGTCCGGGATTCTTCTGCAGTTCCTGGGCAAATTTTACATACCATTCCCCGACAAAATGGTCTGATTTCTTGTCAGGCTCTCTTCCTTTGCCCCATTTTTGGTATGCAAGCATGCTCTTGCAGATGTGAATGCCCCTGTCATTGTTGAGATTAGCTCTATACACAGTATTCCCCTGGAATTGCAGCAACCTTGCAACAGCTCCTCCCAATAGGATATTTCTCACATGCCCCAGGTGCAGCGGCTTGTTCGTGTTCGGGCTTGGATATTCTATCACAATCTTCTTGTTGTCCTTGCCTTCACCATAATGCTGCTTTTCTTTTAGCACATCATGTAATGCCTGTTTAATCAGCGCATCTTTGCTAATGAAAAAATTGACGTATGCCCCCTTTGCCTCTACATTCTCGAGAAAGTCTGCTTTAAGCTTGCCAGCACTCTCTTGCGCAATCTGCTGCGGGCTCTTCTTGAATTCCTTGGCTAATGCAAAGCAGGGAAGGGAGTAATCTCCAAGCGACCCATCAGGAGGTATCTCTAATGAAGCCTCTACTTTGATTTTTTTCTTAAGAAGCGCAAGTATTTTTTTCTCAAAATCCATGAACAAAAGGATTTAGGATTGTTTAAATAGTAATCGTTGCGCCAACGCAGGAACATCGTCCCAGTATTTCTGCTCCTTGTAACATCCCACACGATGGACATTGAAATAAGGGCGATGGCGCTGGTTCCACGGCTGGTCGAAAAGTATGACAGGAATCCCTTTTTCCGCAACTTCTCTTGCAAAATGCAGGCCATCTTCAAGATGAAGCTTTGACCCAAGCTGCAAGAGAATGCTGCCTTTATAGCCATCAAGCGGAAATCCTTCCTTGCTTGTAAAGCATAGCTGCCCTTTGCATAATGCAGGCAGCCTGCTCAATGCTTTTTCAGTAGGATCCTTCCACGTATACCTCCTGCTTGTAACGTACACCGGGGAGTAATCTCCAGCAAGTTTTTCAAGTCCTTCAACAGCGCCATGAACAAAAGGCAATGAATCCTCAAATACAACCTGCTCAACAAGGATATCAATTTCCTCCTGTGGAAGGTGAAATGCAGCTGCAAGATTGTAATG
This sequence comes from Candidatus Nanoarchaeia archaeon, assembly GCA_035288725.1. Taxonomy (GTDB): domain Archaea; phylum Nanobdellota; class Nanobdellia; order SCGC-AAA011-G17; family DATDVL01; genus DATDVL01. The sequence goes on from DATDZK010000074.1 coordinate 15,516, forward strand.
AGCAGCATCTTCAAAAGTATAAGAAGTATTATATGTATTATTGACGCGCACTATCATTGGCCTGACAAAATCAAACACTACCCCATCAAGGTCAACAGTGACAACAGGCTTTTCCATCAGAGGAATTAAGAATAAGGGAATTAAAAACCTTTGTCACCAAAAAATAAAATGAAAAAAAGGTTACTTCACAGGCATTGCTGCTTTCCATACATGGTTGAACATCTCTTCCATAGCAGTGGCAAAATAAGGCGTGCTGACCCAAACCCCGACATCATAAGTCGGATGCACTTCCTCATCATCCAGCACCATGAACATCAGCTCTTTCCCATCAACAATCACGAACCTGGCATTTATTCCCTTCACGTTCCTGACTTCTGCAAGCCTGCTGACATCTGGATTGCCATCTAAAGTCTCCTTTGTCAATGGAGCTGCAATGCGAATCTTCACTCCCTTCTTCTTCAGCCTTTCCAGCTCTCCTTTCAAAGCCTCAACCTTGCGCAAAATCCCTTTGTTAGTTGTCATGATGCTCACCGTCTTGCTTGCTCCCTTTATCATTGTTTCCAGGTGGGTATACAGGTTGTGCCTGCCTCTGATAGCCCCGCTTAAATCAGAAGGTTCTATAAACTCGATGCCATCTTTATGCAAGGAATTCAGCTCAGTCAAGACGTCAGTAGACTTCATCTCATCCAGCCTCTTGACGCGAATCGCAGACTGCTTGGTGATATACTTCTTCACTCTCTCAATCACTTCCCTAGGCTCAACAGCTAAGTACTTGATTGGCTTGCCAAGCTTCATCAGGACAAACCCCTTCTTCTCTAGGCTTTCAAGAACATCGTATGCACGTGACCTAGGCACGTTCCCAATATCACTCAACTCTCCAGCAGTAGAAACCCCCCTGCTGAGCAGAGCAGTCCATATCCTGACTTCATAAAGATTGAGGCCAAAATATTGACGCAGCTTGTTTAAAAACTCATCCTTGACAATCATTGAAACCCCTCCTAGGGTACCACCCCTTTTTTATGCCGTTTCGTGAGAAACAGCAATTTTACTATTTCTAAATGTAAACTAAAGCCTGTTACTCCTATATAAAGATTTTTATTGCAGAGTAGTGAGTTTAGCGTTTAAGTTTATGCCTGCCGCGCTGCGCTGCATATATCCCAAGAACCTCAGACAGCGTGGAAATGTCACTTATCCCCCTATCGAATCTCACCCTAAGAATTCTTGGAAAACGCAAGGCATACCCGCTGCTGTATGTCGGGCTTCTCTGGATTTCCTCAAAAGCTATTTCCACAACCAAGGAAGGCTTCACTGTTACCTCTTTTCCATGCTCTCCCCGAATCAATGGCTTCAATTCTTTAGTAATTTCTTCAAACGTTGTTCCTTCCTCACCCTTCTTCTCCTTCATTCCAGTGCTGACCTTTCCTATTTCCACTAGTTTTCCTTTGTCCCTGCAGGCAACAGTATAGCTGCTGAGCCATTGTGCCCTCTTTCCCTCCCCCCACTCTGCTTTTACAATTACCAGGTCCAATGTTTCAAGCACAGGTTTTAATTTAGCCATATACCCGACATATCTTCCTGGCTTGTACGCAGCATCAAGCGCCTTGAATATAATCCCTTCATGCCCTGCTTTCAGCGCTTCCTTGTAGAAGCCAGCAGTCTCCTTTTCATCACCAGTCACAAGACGCTTCGCAAGCAAAATCTCCCTAGACTTTTCATGAACTGTCTTTTCAAGCAATGCTCTTCTCTTGCTGAAAGGCAAATCAAACAGCCCATTCCCATCAAGGTACAGAATATCAAACGCATGCACTTCAACAGGAAATTTATCTGCCATCTCCTGGATGTTATACTTCCTCTTGATTCTCTGGCTCATTGTTTGAAATGCCTGGTACCTTCCAGTTTTGGGATCATAGCCAACAACTTCGGTGTCGAGGATGTAAGAAGATGCCAAAACATTCTTCTCAAGATATGCAGCAACATCAGGAAATTGCTTTGTCACATTCTCGAGCCTTCTTGTATACATCTCTATCTTGTTGCGATGCTTATGGCATAGCATCCTGAATCCATCATACTTGTATTCTATCTCAGCAGGCTTCCCAACCCTCTCAAAGCCTTCATTTATGTCCTTCACAAGAACAGCAAGCATAACATGAAAAGGCTTGCCAGGAACAAGCTCAATATCCTTCAAATTGCCATCTGCAGCATGGACTGCAACCTCTCCATAGTCAGCAAGCAGGTCATTTGCTTTCTCAACATCGTCAACAGGCACGCCAAAAGCCTGCGCAATCGCATCCCTGGCAATCCCCTCAGCCACCCCTATCCTCAAGGTTTCAAGAATAGTTCCGACAATAAATCTTGCCTCAATATGGGAGGCATTGCTCAGCAATGAGCTTACCAGCTGGATCTTTCGCCTGACTGTGCCTGCGCCCTCTAATGTAGCAAGCTTCTGTATTGTTTCAATGACGGTTTTAACATCAAGTGTCTCAGAAGCAAGAGTTCTCTGCCTTTTCCTCTTTCCAATTTCCTCAGCAGCCTTGCCAAGATCACCAAGCTTGTTCAATAGCGTAGTAACATCTCTCTCTTCCGTGCCATACACAGAAGCAATTGCCTTCTTCATTAGCTGCGAAGAAAATCCAATTTTCTGCTCGCTTGCGTCCGGAAACACTCTTCCTCTTGCAAGGTGAACTACATTTTGCAGTTCTTTCTTGTTGGTTTTCTTGAACAGCTCAGCCAAAATAGACGCCTTTTCAAGCTTCTTTGTAGTCTGCTCAAGGCGCTGGTAATATTCAACCAGATTAGAATAGTCCATAGCCCTGGAAAGCATACATGCTATTAAAGTTTGACGGTTGCAAATTTGGCTGCGCAAACCTTTAAATAAACATAAGAATAAGAAATAAAACATGAAACTAATGGAGTGCTGTGCAGCAGCAGTGCAATGCAAGTCATTCCGTGACAAGGATGTGCCATTGCCCAGAGTCTATGACATCCTGAAGACAGCGGCATATGCCCCAGAAGCAGCGCATGCAGATAATCTAGAGTTCGTGGTAATCAGAAAAAAAGAAGCCAGGGAAAGAATTGCAGAGCAATGCCCAAGGCAATCCTGGATCGTCCAGGCACCCTGCATGGTTATTATAGTAAATGATGAAGCAAAGGCAAAAACTCTTTACGGTGACCGTGCTTCTATATACTGCACTCAGACTGCAGGCGCAGCAGCCTATAGCATTGCATTGCAGGCATACGAGCTAGGCTTGGCAGCATGCTGGATCCGCGCATTCAATGATAAGGCAGTTGCAAGAATTGTGCAGCTTCCTGACAAAAAAACTGTAGAAGCTATAATGCTGCTTGGCTATCCCAAGGAAAAGCAGCAGCGAGATAATCCGATTTCTGTGGACAAGATCACTTTCTTTGAGAAGTATGGCAGCAAGGAAGCAGATTAGATCTTACATAAAACCTTCTATGGCAACGTCACAGCTGGAAGGTTTGTCCTAAGTCTAGTGGAGCAGCAGAAAGCATAGGCAACAGGCAGCCGGCATGTGCTCTTGGCTGGTTTATCGCATGTTATCTCCCAGCTGTTAACAAACCCCGAGGGCGTGCCTGAGCTTCTAAAATAAGGCTTGCTTGTCTTTACTTTTTGGCCAGTTATGTCACACTGAGGATTTTCATTATAGCAGCTTCCGCCACCAGAAACAAGTACAGGATGCGTGCTTGGGCAGTCAACGACTATTGAACTTGCCTGAGCATCATAACTTGCAGTTTTCCCAACCCATTTGCAGTCAATTTGCGCGCTCGCAGAGGCAGCCTGGGTAGCAGCAGTAGTGATCCTGGAATCCAGAGAGGCTAGCTCCTCAGAAAGTGTAGCTCCGGAATCATCCACTTCAATCTCGTCCGCATCATGTCCAAACTCAGAAGGCAAGAATCCACTACGGTACGCCTGCACACCAACAATAAGGATAGTCAAGAGTATTATGCCAACAACAAGGTGAAGATGGCGTTTTTTTAGGTTAATGACAAATTGAATTCTGCATCACATCCTCTTTTTGATAAGTTTAAGCATTCTTTGCTGGTTTATATATATTATGATTCAAAAAAAAGAAAGCTGGTGTTTCCACCAGCCCAAAGGTAAGGGCAAGAATACATACGGTTTATATCGGGGGGTTTGTAAAGTTGCCCTTTAAAATGATCTGCTTGGCCTGCTTATCTGCTGTGGTACTCCCACCATGTCAATCCCAAGCTCCTCGCTCACCTGCGCTGCTCTGGCAGAAACTTTCTTGTGGTCAACCTTGCCAAGAACATACGGCGAGTTCACTCCTGTAATAATTGTCATCACTCGCATCTTTCCAGTCATGTGCTCATCAATCCTGGCTCCCCAGATGACGTTGGCATCGCTATCCAAGCTTTCTGTAATGATTTCACCTGCTTTGCTTACCTCATCCAACGTCAAGTCTGGTCCGCCAGTTATGTGGATCAATGCTCCAGTTGCTCCTTCGTAGCTGACGTCCAGTAACGGATTAGTTAATGCACGTCGTGTTGCTTCGTTGACTCTGTCTTCTGTGTCAGACTCTCCAATGCCAATCACTGAAACGTCGCCATTGCTCATGATGGCACGGACATCTGCATAGTCTAAGTTGACCAATGATGGCACTGCAATTGTCTCTACAATCCCTTTAATCATGGTGCTAATAAGCTCATTAGCCACAGCAAATGCCTGGTGTATAGGCAAGTTTCCTGCAATGCTCACAAGCCTGTTGTTGTCGATCACAATCACTGTATCAGAAACGTCTCTTAATTGCTGCAGTCCAAATTCTGCCTTGTCGCACCTTGCTCTTTCAATATCAAACGGCATAGTCACAGTTCCAATGACTATTGCTCCTACCTCTTTTGCAATTTGCGCAACTACTGGCGCTGCTCCAGTACCAGTACCACCTCCCATCCCAGCACAGACAAATACCATATCGCTATCTTTCAGCAAACTCTTCAAATCATGCAAATTCTCTTTTGCAGCCTGCATCCCTTTCTCTGGAAATCCTCCTGCTCCAAGTCCTCTTGTTAATTCCCTTCCAATCAAGAGTTTATGATCCCCGCTGCTGATGTCCAGGTGCTGCTTGTCTGTATTCATGGCAATAATCTCAGCTCCCTGAATGCCTTTCTTGTGAAGCCAGCTTACCATGTTGCTGCCAGCTCCTCCGCATCCAATTACTCTGATGTTTGCAGTCCCGATCCTGAAGTTGTCGGTATTCTGCGATTGCTCCAATGCACTGTTCACCAAGCTATTCATGTTCAGTTTCCCCCTGATTTTGTTTGTTTTTGTTTCATGACATATAGTCTGCACCACAATAAAGTTTATATTGCAGTTCAGCTCCTTACCTGAAGAACAAGTGTTTGAAAGTTTACTGACTCATGATGTAAACTTCGAGAAAAGACCCTAGTTCAACTCGAACGCCAATTCGTGATACTGCGAAACAACGCCAATTGTTTCAAAGCCAAACAAAGCATGTTGATTTTCACGCCAATGAAAACCGACGATGATTAACTTCTAACTGATGTTCTTTTTATAGCAATCAACTTACTTATAAACATTCAGAAAAAGCAAAATATATATTCTACAGGAAGTATCGCTCATAAAATGCACTCCCACGCCTTCTAGGCTCAGTATTTTGGCACTTCTGCAGGAAAAATAAGAATTCTGTTACTCAAAGAAAAAATGAAAAAAATGCCAATGACAAACCTTTTTATACATCTACAAATTGAATAATACTCAAATGAAAAAAGAGTTTTCTGAAGCCCAGCAAGTTGAAATTCATACCAAGGATAAGCAGGTTTTCAAGGGCATTCTCTTGCCTTCCCAAGATTCTTCCATTGTCATGCTCAAGCTTGCATCTGGCTATAACATAGGCTTGGACAAAAAGGACATCCAGCAGATCACCAAGCTAGGCAAGCTGAAGATTGAAAGACCATTGCTAAAGGAGCATAAGCACAATCCAAAGCTTCCTACAATATCCATTCTGCATACAGGCGGGACAGTGGCCAGCCAGATTGACTACACAACAGGCGCAGTTTCTGCCAGGTTCACTCCAGAAGAACTGCTTGCAAAATTCCCAGAGCTTCAGCAGTATGCCAATATCCATTCAAGATTAGTCAGCAACATGTTCTCAGAAGACATGCGCTTTTCCCATTACAACCTTCTTGCAAAGGAAATCGAGAGAGAAGCCAAGAAAGGAATCCAGGGCATTATCATCACGCACGGCACTGACACATTGCATTATACTGCAGCAGCCTTGACATTCATGCTCCACCATCTCCCCATTCCAGTTATCCTGGTGGGAGCGCAGCGCTCATCTGATCGAGGATCTTCAGACGCATTTCTTAATCTTGTTTCTGCAGTGTTCTTCGCTAGCCAGACAGATTTTTCTGGAGTTGCAATATGCATGCACAAGGACTTGAATGACGAATTATGCATTATTCTTCCTGGATTAAACGTGAGAAAAAACCATACTTCCAGAAGAGACGCTTTCGCTTGCATTAACACGTCCCCCATCGCAGAAATCAATTATAACAAACAACAAGTGCAATTTCTGAAGCGCGACCACAAGAAGCGCGATCCTGATGCAAACTTCCATATCCGCTTGATGAATGAAAAGCTTGAGATAGGTATGCTCTACGCTCATCCGCATATGCACGCTGATGAAGTGGCACGCTTCAATGCGTATGATGGCTTAATAATCATAGGCACAGGCATGGGCCATCTTTCTATTAATCATATTGACAAGTTTACAGCAGAAAACGAGAAAATTTTCAGGGAGCTTGCCAAGCTTGCCAGGAAAATGCCAGTCATCATGACACCCCAGCCATTATGGGGAAGAATCAACTTGAATGTCTATTCCACAGGCAGGAAACTGCAGGAGATAGGCGTCCAAGGAAATTTCAGTGATATGACTCCAGAGACCGCATTCCTGAAGCTTGCTTACCTATTATCAACGCGGAAGTCAAAAGAAGAAATAAATCGCTTAATTAATACTGACATGTTCGGAGAAATATCTAAAAGGAGCATGCCATGAATTACCAAGAATTAGGCTTCAAGTCAGGTCTGGAAATTCATCAGCAGCTTGAGACAGGAAAGATGTTCTGCCACTGCCCTTGCCTTGTCAATGATCCAAGCCCACCAGATATTTTGTTGAGAAGGAAATTACGATCAGCTGCAGGGGAGCTGGGAAAGACAGATGAGGCAGCAGCATATGAAATGCAGCGTGCTCGCCAATTTATCTACGAAGCCAGCTCTACTTCTTCATGCTTGATTGAAACTGATGACGAGCCCCCAAACAAAGTCAACAAGCATGCGCTTGAAGCAGCATTGCAGGCTGCATTGCTAACAAAATGCAATATCGTGAAGCACATCCAATTTATGCGCAAAACAGTCTTGGATGGCAGCAACACCAGTGGTTTTCAGCGCACTGCTCTCGTCGCGTATGGTGGTCAGATAGAAACATCCAAAGGTCCAGTAAGAATCGAAACCATCTGCCTGGAAGAGGAAGCAGCAAAGAAAATTGAAGAAAAAGGCAAGGAAGTAGTCTACAGGCTAGACCGATTGGGCGTTCCTTTGATCGAGATTGCAACAGATGCTTCATTGCAAGATGCAGATCACGTCAAGGAAACTGCAGGAATAATCGGAATGATTTTGCGTTCCATTCAGCAAACCAAAAGGGGATTAGGCAGCATTAGGCAGGACATCAACATCAGCATACGCGGACATCCTCGTGTTGAATTAAAGGGCTTCCAGGATTTGCGTTCTATTCCAAAGACAGTTGAAAATGAAGTGAAAAGGCAATTGGATAACTTGAAGGAAAAAAGGATTGTAGGGGAAGTCCGCAAGGTCAATCCTGATTTCACATCAACATTTTTGCGCCCAATGCCTGGTGCCGAGCGCATGTACCCGGAGACAGACGTGCCAATAACCCAT
>DATDZK010000075.1:0-3266 GCA_035288725.1 Candidatus Nanoarchaeia archaeon
CTGATCTTACCAACTTTTCTTCCTGGCGGAGCGAATCTTGGGGACGTCTTTGGCTTGCCTGCATGCCTTCCGCGACCAGAGCCAAATGGATGGTTGACTGCGTTCATTGCCACACCTGCAGTTCTCGGGTAAAGCTTTCCAGCAGCGCGCTTTGCATGATGCTTCTTCCCTGCCTTGAGCCATGGCTTTTCTGTCCTTCCTGCACCAGCAATAATGCCAATTGTTGCCCTGCACCCAGGATCAAATTCCCTTTTCTTTTTTGAAGGCAGCTGAATGACAACCTTGTTGTTGAGCATGCCAAGCACCTTTGCTGAGCTTCCTGCAGTCCTGCAAAATGCGCCTCCATCACCAGGAACAGACTCGATGTTGTAAACATCAGTGCCTTCTGGAATGAACCGCAATGGAAGGACAGAACATTGGTTGATCGGAGCTTGCGCGCCTGCTGCAACTTGCTGGTTCACGCGCACATGATATGGGGCAGGCAGATACACTTCATCACCGGTCTCATACTTGATTACTGCCAAAGGAGCAGAATGCCCGGGGCAATCTATAATATTTATCACGCGGCCATGCACAACCCCTTTTCTTTCCTGCTCGTCATAAACGCGATACTGAATTCGCGCTTTCCAGCGGAAAGAGTGTGCTCTGTAAGTCATGCTTCCTTTTCCGCGCTTTTGCTGAATCAGATTCTTTCCCATTACATCAATCCCAAGTCTGTTGCCAGATCAATTGCTGGCTTTTCAGGACCTAACTTCACATATGCCTTTTTTGCGCCCTGCGGCGTAATGACTGTAGTGACATTCACTACTTTCACCTTGAATGTTTCTTCTATCTCTTTTTTAATCTCTTGCTTTGTTGCCTTCTTATCTACCATGAAGACAAGCTTGTTCTCATTCTGCACCAAGCCCATGATCTTTTCTGTTGAAATAGGATATTTGATTGCCATCATTGCTCACCTTTCTTTACAGCCTTCTTGACCACAGGCTTTGCAACAGATTTCACTGCTTCAGGCTTTTTCTTTTCTTCCTTTATGGCTTTTTCTTTCTTGACATTCATGAACAATTGCTCTTTCTGCAAAACATCCAATGCCTGCTCTGTAAACAATGTCAACCTTCCAGGAATGCATCCTGGGGCCAGCAACTCTGCATTCAGCTTTTTGACTTCGCAAACATCGATTCCAGGAATATTTCGAGCAGATTTCAGCAATTTGCAATCGCCTGACACTACAAATAAAGGACCTTTTCTCTGCTTATATGGGCGGTTGCGCATCTTGCCCCTGCCTGCGCGAATTCTTCGTTCAGCAACGCGCGAAAGCTCTGCCTGCAAACCCATTTTCTCAAGGAATGCCTGGACTTCCCTGGTTTTTGCCAGAGATTCTGCTTGCGCATCAACTACTGGAGTCAATTCCTTGAATAAATGGCCGCGCTGCTTAATCAAATTCTGCTGCATTGTGGCTGCGAGAGCAGACCTAATTGCTTTCCTGCGCTCCTGGACATTTATTTTCTGCTTCCAGATTTTTTCTGCTTTTGGAGGGTTTGCCTTTCTTCCCTTGACAGTGCCAGGAGCAAATGCACCAACCCAGCCAAACTGGCGACCACGGTTCCATAATGCTTTTCTTGGCACTCTTGAAATGCCATGGCCATAGGCAGTCTTGAATTGCCTTCTTCTTCTGGACAGCTTTGCTACCTGTCTGATGCCTGCCTGCGGGAATGTTCCATACGGCTGGCGATTATGGGACTGAATGGAAAGCACTGCGCGCTTAATCAAGTCTAGCCTGACTGCTTCAGAAAATTGCGCTGGCAAATCTACCTTGCGCACCTTGCTTCCCTGCATGCTGATAACATCCACTTTCATTGTTTGCTTGCCTTGCTTATCATGATGATTTCAGGAACGAATTCTTTTTTTACAGGACGGACTGCATCAGTCACTACAATCTCCCTTTTCACAGGGCCTGGAATTGAGCCTTTTACCAGGATGCAGTCATTCTTTATCAGACCATAATGCAATATTCCTCCCTTCTGGTTAACTTCCTCTGGCTTAGAAGCAATCTTGACAACTAGCTTGTTAAATTCTGTTCTTGTGTGATAGCCCATCTTGCCTGACTGAGGAACTCTCCATGAAACATGACGCGGCCGCCATGGTCCTAAGGTGCCGATGCCTCTCTTTGTTTTTTCTGACTTGTGCTGGCGAATCTTTACTCCGAACCTCTTGACTGTGCCCTGGAATCCCTTGCCTTTTGTGACGCCATGGACATCCACATACTGGCCGTCCTTGAACACTTCAGTGATTTTGATCTCCTTGCCTAGCAAGTTCTTTGCATGCTCTAATCTTGACTCTTTCTGGCCTGCAATGCCCAGCTCAATGAGGTTTGGTTTTTTCTTGCCTGCAGAGGAAGCCTTTGCATTTGTCTCTGCAACTACTGTCACTTCGTCATATGCAGAAGGAAGCTGCATGCTCTTGGATTGAGAATCATAGGACAGCTTCATGCCATAGGGGGAAGAAGTGTAGACGCGGAATGCCTTGACTTTCAAAGGGGGGCATTCAATAATGGTCACTGGCATTGCAACTTCCATGCCTTTGGTTGGGGAAACTGAGCGGTTATCCCTGAACAAGACATGTGTCATGCCTGCCTTGAATCCAATGAACCCGGAAAGCTTGAGGTCTTTTGCAGCAGCCCAGGTTCTTATTCTAGGATACTTTCGTTTAGCTCGAACTCGGGGCCAGAACTGTAAGCTTCCCCTTCTTGGCCAATGTATTCTGTTTGCGCCTGCCATTTTTTGATTTTGCTAACGGAAATATCAGTAGCACCAGAGAAAACGACATGTCGGCTCCAGGGACGACCTGTTGCCACATCATCTGTACAGTATGGGGTAGCATGACAAGGAAAAATTTCATTTATAAACCTATCGAATTCGATTCTGTTGTGTAGGACAGACAGATATGGCACCACTTAAATTGGACCCATTTTCAGCTGAAAAAAGATGAAAACATTTCTAGAAACGATAAACCTGAGCAGAACACCAATTTTGACATTAGGCCATCAAAAAATACCATTAATTAACTTTACAGAGTCTCGAATTCAAATTTTGTGTGTAATGTTCAGTAATTAGGTCTCACTTGCGATGTCTCGCTTCCAGACCTCACAGTCAAAAATTTTAGTTAATGACATAAATAAGTTATAAATTTCCTGCCTGAAAATATCCCAATCCCTAGAGATTCTTCAAAGTTTTCCTGTATTATGCATAATCTATTTTTGTCGCAAACTA
>DATDZK010000076.1:0-4479 GCA_035288725.1 Candidatus Nanoarchaeia archaeon
GAGCATTCTCATACGCAAGAAGCCTTCGTTCTAATTCTTCCACTCTCTTCTCTAAGTATACACAATTTTCACACCTCTCTTCCATAGAATGAAAGGTAAGTAGAACTTCTACTTACTGTTTTCGGTCAGCTAAACACGTACCTTTTTGTTAATGGCATTAAGAATGCTCTTTTCAATCTTTGAATCAGCAGCTTCATTTAATTTGTTGTACGCTTCTTCTGCTTCAGGAGAGAAAATAACGCGAACAGGCTTCAAATTTCCAGTCCTTTTGCAATAGCCTTCTTTAGATGCTCGTTTTCATTATGGATCCAGGTGATTCCCTTTAAGCTAACGAAGATCTGGTTGCTTTTTTCAAGATACTCAAGAATGACCATAAGGGTGTTATGATTGACCTTTTTGGGTAGTTTTCTTTTGAGTGCAGCAACAGTGATGACGCTCTCATTCATGTTTTTGAGTGCTTCTTCTACCATAAGCACAGTGTTCAATGTTGGCGAATGTTCTAATATCTGCATTTTTCATCACTTCTGGTTATTGTCTAATAATAATTAGGTATCAACTGATATATAAATATTTCGGTTCATCCTTGCCTCTGCCATTCTTCCAGTATACAATATATCATTTATGATATTGCCTTTTCAAAATTGGTCTAGGCGTGTATTTGTGCAGGAATTTCCAGAGAGTTCGCAATGCCCTTCACAACAACAGTCCACTTTCCAGGCAATCTTGGATTTGCCTTGCTGTAGGCATATTTGACTTTTTCAACATCAGCCTTGTCAACAAAGGTGCTGAACAGCACTTTTCCTTTTTTTGCCTGCACAGCCAGCCCGACAGGCCTGCCAAATGCATGTGCCATACCAGGGCTCATTCTGTCCGCTCCAGCCCCAGTCAGCATCTTGTGCTCCCTCAACACATGATGAGGATGCCCTCTGATGATCATGCGGTAATTCTTTCCAATATCAATGCTCAGCCTCCTGTTGATGATCTGCCTGACGCTTTCCATAGCATTATGCCTGATCTGTATAGGCTCTTGGGCAACATAATCCACCCTATATTCAAATTTCTTGGTCAGCTCTCCAGAAATGAATTTAACAATCTTGGAATGGGGCACTGCTTTTACATATCCCTTGCTTTTGAACTTGCTTTTCCTGGTGTAAGCTCTTTCAACATTCTTGTAGCAATGCCCTGGTCTAAGTCCTGCCATGTTATTTCACCTCAACCTCTGTCCCAATAGCCTGGCCAGGCATTCCTTTTTCAAATATTACGCTTAGAACTCCGGAATTGCCATGCACTCTGCTGATAATGCCTTTGATCTCCTTGCCAGCCGGGCTCTTCCAGACAACATGCTTGCCCAGGTATCCAGCAGCCTTCTTCTTGTCCACCCCGGCAATCCTTATTAGCATCTGCCTTTCCTGCTTGGTTGTTTTTCCTCTCCTGAACTGGGTGATCAATGCTTGTGTCATAAGCTATAGTCCTAGAAAATGCTTTAAAAACCTTTTGGGACTTAGCGCCCTACAGCTATCTCAATGTCATTGCCATACAACTTCCTGAGATCTTCAAATATCTTCTCCTTGATGAACACTTTCTGCGGGATCTGCACAGCAGTCAGTGCTGTTTCCAGCTCATTCAAATTGCTTTCCTGTATTTTCTCAAGCCCGCCTTCTTTTGTGATCAAGGCCTTGTTGATGCGCTTCTCATTGTCCTGCTCTTCTACCAGGTATGCAACCTTGTCCAGCAGGTACACATCAGCAAACTTCTCCCCGTACTTGACGCGTATTCTTGCTCTCTCAAGCTCAAGTGCTTTCTTCCTCTGTATATGCTCAACAAGAATCCTTATCAAGAATGTATTCTCCCTTATTATCTTGTTCTGCTCAAATCTCGTTAGCTGCTTCCTCTTTAAATTCATAACAGTCTCAATGTTTTTCTCAAATGTTTTCGGGACAATGTTCATCCTGACTAAGCTTTTGAAGTCCTTGTCAAGCTGCCCGCTGCTTGTTAGCTTTTCAAGCGCCAAGATATCCTCAACATCCTTCTTGAAGCTTGAGTAGAACTCGTCAACAGCTTTTTTTCCAGCTTTTTTCTCAATCTGCTTGAATAAGGTGTCAATTCTTTTCAAATAATCCTCAGTGTCTTTTAGCAAAGCGTCTATTTCCTTTCCAGTAATGTCCTTGATGTTCCCATGCTCAATGTCCTTGTAGCATTTCCTGATTCTCTCTAGTGTATTGACATATTTCATCTCAAGCAGCTTTTCCTTCTTGACAAAAATGTCCTCAAGCAGTTTAACAGTTTCTTTTGGAGTGGGAGGAGGTATTCCATATAGCATCAGCGCAGCCTGGCTTGGGTTAAGCGCAGCATAGTAAATGTCCTCAGCAACGATTCCAACCATCCTTCCTTTTGCCCTGTCCACCAGCCTTTTTCCCATGTCCATGAACAGGTCAATGGCCTCAGGGCTTGGCCTTATCCTTCCTTGCTCTAATAATAATTTCCATGGCATGAATGTTCCCCTGTCATACAGAGGCACTCCATCTCTCAGGAAAGTGAATATGACAGGATTTGCTTCCTTTATGCTTTCCCAGTAGTCAGTTAGGATATAAACCTGGATGTGGAAGATTTTTTTCACTCCTGTAATTGCAGATGCCTCATATCCCATGCTTCTTATTATTGCCCCAAGCTTGTCCCTTAGCTCTGCCCTGCTCATCTTCTTCACATCAGTGTCATCTATGATCACAGCAACATCAATGTCATTGCTTTTTGCATCTCCCCTGAACATGCTGCCAACAGCAACATAGCTTACAACATACTTCTCAAACTTCTTGATGACCATGCTCTTGTGCACTTCGCTTATCCTCAATGCAGCAAGCAGGTCTTTTGGGTCATATATCGGCGCGCTCATTCCAATCAGCCTTAGAATTTCGTATTTTGCATCATACAGGCTTTCCCTTAGCTCTGTCAGTATCATGACCTCAGGCTTCAGGTTCTTGTCAATGTCCTGCGCAATCTTGTCCAGAATTGTGAAAAGCTTCTCCCTCAACTCAAACTTGCTCATCTTCTCGCTGTCAGAGTCATCAACAAGCACTAGTATGTTCAAATCATTGCTCGGCTTTGGCGGCTCAGGAACCTGCCCAGGCGCGCTTGGATTGCCTGGCTCAAATTGCTGCTTTTCAGGCGGCAATAAGGAAATTCCTAGAATGTACTTGTCAAACTTGGCCAGTGCCTGGTCCTTGAAGCTGTCAATCTTCTTTTTCACTTCCTCAAACTTCTGCTTTACATCATCAGGCAGTTCAGGAAGCTTTGAAGCAAGGTCAGGGGCAGAAGGCTCTGGCTTTTTCTCTTCAGCCTGTTTTTTAGCCATGCAGGGACGAAAGAAATTGCTTCTTATAAGCTTTATGGAAAGGCTTTTTAATTTTGATCGCACTGATGGGGGAGTGGAAAATCAATCTTCACTGAATGAAGAACAGGTACAAATTGGTCTGTATAGCCAGAAGATAAAGAATCGCACTATAGACTATTCATCATTAGTAGCAGGCGGAATAGCATTCTTGTCCAGAAACTGGGGATTTGAGGAGGGAAGGATGGCTGCATACCGAAGGTGGATTGGCAGGACAATTAGCGAGCGCAATGACCTTAGCAGAGAGCAGCGAATAGAGTATGCTAATAATCTGGCAAATGAAAATGACCAGTTTCCTGCTCCTTACAGTGATTTGGCAATGACTGCAGCAGGAACTGCCTTGATGTTCAACATGGTAATGACCTTATTGAGCAAGCATGTGCCCTTTCTTCAGGTGTTCAAGCAGATGGGGTATGGCTTTTTTACAAGCGGCAAGTCAGAGCCTGAGAAATTGAACCTTCAGAAGATAAAAAGCAGGATAAGTGATCCTAGGTTTCAGATTGATATTGAAGTCTCATTGGCAATTATGAATAATGAGTATGACAGAACGCTCAGGGCAATGCAGATGTACCTTCAGATGCGCAAGGAAAAGGAATATTCAACAACGTTTTCAGAAAAGCTCACCATGCCAATAGTGATGTTGGGGCAGATGCTTGTTGCCTGCAAAAGCCCAACAGCGCGCAATAATATGAATGCAGCAAAAGGTGCAGCAGCAGCTGGTATGATTATCCTTGCGCCGTATTTCATTAAGAGATGTGCACAGCATGATCCAGCGCATGCTGCAGAGTGGGCGATGATGACAGCATTAGCATATAGTGCAGCAAAAAGTGAGGAAAAAGCCTGTCCTTATTTTCGCAATTCACTGGAATTGCTCCTGCAAAAAGGAAGGCAATTCAGGAAGGTGGGAGAATCGCGCAACGAGGTTCTGGAGTGGGAAGGGTCAGAATTCTTCAGGGAGTTCTACATCTTCAAAAAGGGAAAGGTTCCAGAACGCCTTAACCTGGAAATGAAAATAGCAGAATTGCATCGCGCAGCCTATCAAGAAGAGAAAGGAAGATATTCATTTATTCCATTGGAAGAGCCACTAGCCTTCC
>DATDZK010000077.1:0-4637 GCA_035288725.1 Candidatus Nanoarchaeia archaeon
TATATGAGGCTGATGACCTTGGCTTTTCCAGAGAAGAGATAGTGCAACTGCTGGAAATTAAGCCAAAGAAAGTAGACATAGCATTGCAGCTGCGCCAGAAGCTGGAATCGCTGATCATCAACGAACTGCGTATCCTTAAGCAAGATCATTCCATCAATAAGCCATACCTTTAGGCCTGCGCTGCTCTCTTGCTTAGGGCATTTGCCAATAGCACAAGAACAAAGATGCCTGCGACTGCTCCGACAATAAGCAATATTGTCTCCTGAACCCCAGCAATCCCAGTCTGGAATATCATCAGCTTCTTCAGCAAAATCTCGCCTATGACAAACGGGTTGTAGGACGCAATCTTTTTGACTGCCAAAGGCAGGGTTTCAAGCGGCAATATGGTGTTGGAAAAGAACATAAGTATGCTTGCAACAGAAATAGCAGCCAGGATGCTTGTCTCCTCGCTCTTGAAAACATAGCCTATTATCATCCCCAAAAATATGAACAGGCTCACAAACAACAGCAAGGAAAGAAGCACTCCTGGAAGAACTGCAAACAGTGCAGACTTGAAGAAATAGAACGCAACTGCAAACACAATCACAAGCTGCAGGAATATAATCAGGATGTTAGTCAGGTAATTGCCTAAAATAAAGAGCGCTTCGCTAGTAGGAGAGATAAAGTTCCTGAAGTATGCAATTCCTGTTTTCTCGCGAATAATCAATAATGCAGAAAGCAGTATTCCCATGAACATTATAATCATCATTATTAGCGTAGGAAAAAGATAATTAAGGTAGGTCTTCTTTGCAATCACAGGCTCTATCACAGTGCTGATTGGGCTGACAATCTTCCCAGCGCTTGTCAGCGCAACCCCGCTCACCTTCTGGTCAATATTCTGAATCGCAATATCCAGGTTCGCAGCCTCTTCCTGCTGCTTGTCAAGGTTATGTTTAATAGCATCAAGGGTTCTTCGCGCAGAGTCTCTTGCAACAGCAGCCTTCTCAAGCATCTCAAGCTTCCCGCGCAGCGTTGCCTTGCTCCTTCCAACAGCACCCAAGATTCCGTTGACGCTAGCATTGTATTGCTGCTTCAGCTGCTCCGCCTGCTCCTCAATAGTGTCAAGCTCAAGCTCGCTTTCCCTGAATCCAAGCTGCTGCTCTCCTAGAATCCTGCCAGCTTCCTGCAGGCTTGTCAGCCCTTCCTGGCTTGTCCTTGTGATTTCAGCAGGCCCAGCCTTGATGCTGCCTAGCTGCTGCTTTGTGAAAGTCAGCACTTCCAATATTCCTTTTGTCAATTGCAGGCTTATCTCCTCGCTCTTTGTCTCCACTTTGGAAGAAATCCCTTCAATAACCAGGTACACCAAATTAATCCTGGAAGGGTCAACATAGAATATTATCTTTGATTCCTTGTCAATGCTCAAGTCGCTTGGAAAAACGCTGCATACATGAACATTCCCAGCTTTCAGCTCATTCAGGCACTCATCCCTGCTCCCAAGCTTTTCTACAGTGAACTGCTTTCCAGCAAGCTCCTCAACAAGCGAGTTAGCTAGTGATGTGTAGCTGTCAGCATAAACCCCTACTCTTATCCCGTAAACGCTGGATGTATTGAACGCAGTCCCTACTAGGAGTATCAGGAACAGCGGCCCAAAAAGCACAATCAAGGCAGATCCCTTGCTTCTCAGAATTAGCTTCAGGTTCTTCGCAATTATCTTTCCTAGCTTTCTGGTAAATCCCACCTCTTTTCACCCCGCTTATTTTCCTTCCTCTACCATCTGCATGAATATCTCGTTCAGGCTTGGCTTGCGGATGTCAACAATATTAACCTTGTCCTTCTGCCTTGCAACAATCTTCAGCACCTCATGCAGCACTTCCTCTCCAGGAGCCTTGCAGTGCAGCAGCAGGCTGCTTCCTTTCTGAACTGCCTTCTCAATAAGCTCCTTGTCAAGATGCTGCAGCACATAGCCATAGTCGCCAGATGCAGTTTCAAGATGAATCTCCTCGTTCTTCCCGTACAGTGCGCGAAGCTGGTCAACGCTTCCAACATGCATCACCTGGCTGTTGTGCAGGACTGCAATCTGGTCGCATAATCTTTCCATCTCCCACAGAAGATGCGAAGTCACTATTACAGTAGTCCCGGAAGCGCATATCTGCTTTATGACATCTATTATCTCCCCTCTTAATTTAGGGTCCAGGTCCTCAGTAGGCTCATCAAGTATAAGCACCTTGGGATAGTGGATCAGTGCGCATGCCATGTCCAGCCTTCTTTTCATTCCCCCAGACAAATTCTCAGCAACAGCATGCCTCGCATCCTCAATCTTCAGAAGCGGAAGAATCCTGTTAATGTTTGTCATAATCGTTTTTTTCTGCAGCCCGTAAAGCGTTCCAAAGTATGCAAGGTTCTCCTCCACAGTCAGTTTTGGGTAGAATGAGTTTGTCTGCGTGGCAAATCCAAAGTCGCGCCTGACATTGTGAAGCCCCCTGTCAATCCTCCTTCCATTGTATAGCACCTGCCCGCTGTCAGACCTGTAAAACCCGACAAGCATGTTAAGCAATGTGGTTTTTCCAGATCCTGAAATTCCTATAATCCCGAAAATCTTTCCTTGCGGTATCTGCAGGTTCACATCATGCAGCACTACTTTCCTCTTGAACTTCTTAGAAACGCCTTTCACCTCTATCAATGAATCCATGGGTTTAACCAGTAGGAATGCATTTAAAAATATTGGCATGCCTATTGGTAACGGCAAAGCCTGGCTGGAAAGCAGTTAAACATCTGCCAGCAAAAAGAACAGTGATTTAGTCATAGGCACTTTTTCTATGATCAAAACAGTTAATGATTATAGTTTCTCCTTTGATTCGATAGACAATCCTGAATAAATGTAGGCGAATGCTTCGATGGTTCTTTATTTGCCATTTATCTTCTGAAAATATTTTTTGAACTCCTCAGAGAAAATAATCTTCATGTTTATTCCATCAAAAGATCGTCAATATCCTCGTCTTTCATGGAGGTGTCTGCTTTGACAGCCTTTCCTGCCTTGGCTTGTTCCTCGCTTCGTTCGATTCTTTCCAGCAAATGCATGTCATTCGCCAGTATTTCCTTGCGGATGACTTTAAGCAAAATGTTCCCTCCCTCATTAAACACAAGAAACTTTGTATAGGTTTCGGTTATTTATAAGATATAGTAATACTATATAAATTAAAAGAAATAAACAATCACTTAATCTAAACTCTACTCTGCTGCAGAAATCTTTGCTTTGCTCAAAACCCCTAGAACTCAATATTCATTCCTTTCCTGAAAATATGAAAATTGTCTGCATGCGTCTCAACAACATACTTTGCTTTCCTTTCAGGCAAATAAAATCCAAATGGAAAAGCTTTCCTCACGTCAACAACCCTCTTCCTTGCATCAAGCCATACAACAGTTAATGGAAAGAACACAAACATCATGTCAATCAAGGCAGATCCTCTCCCCTCTTTTTGAAGTGGAAAAATCAGCGCTTGATCTCTCTTTAAGGGAAGGCGAAACCTCATCCCAAGCACTGCAGAAAAGCCGTGCAAAACCTTGGTTTCAGGAATATCAACTTTTCCAGCCTTGATCATTCTACCTGGCTCTTTATCCTTCCGTAGGCAACATGGTAGCTTCCAGAGCTTCCTGTGTAGCTGACATTTAATGTTGCGCTATATCTCTCGCCTGTGATAGCAGTGGTGCACGCAAGAATCATCTTCTCCTCTTCCCCGTCACCCAATCCGCTGGCAGCTCCTAAAAACGCGCCATTGCACCCTTCATCGCTTATGACTGTAATGTTGAAAGGGCTTAATACCTGCCCAAACTCGTTCCTCACAACAATCTCAATCTGGCTGCTGCTCACTTTCCATGCCTTGCACTCAACCTGGGAAAAAAGCTCGCATTCATCAGGGAAGTATTTTGCTGGGCTGAATACATTGTAGTAGGCAAGAGCGCCAACAGCAGCGATTATTGCAAGAACTGCCCACCCATAGGTCATCAGGAACTCCATGGATGACTGGCCTCTTTTTCCCATATTCTACAGCGAGGAAAGAATGTATTAAAGGATTTCGATTCGAAAAGTAGGTTCACAATCTGAGCCTAGCTAGTTGGTCATCAATTGCTCGATGTCTAAGCCATATTTCTTTAAATCTCTCCATTTTGAATTTTCCTCAAAAACTTTAACTGCATCTCTCTGTATTCTTTAATTTCGTCATCAAATGGTTTTCCTAGTTCTATAATCCTGATCGCTTCTGATATAGGAATAAGATTTTTTCCATCCCAGAAATCTTCCTCTCTTTTGCCAGGCTCGCTGTCACCAAAGCCTGTAATCTCGCCAGCAAAAAAATGCATATCCTCTCCCTTGTATTGCGTATACCTAATCTTCTGTTTTTCTGTCTTAGCCCATGTTTGGCCCCAAATGAACTTTAATTCTCCGATTTTTCTCAGATTTTCCAGAATTGCCCTGGTTTCTTCAAATGTTTCCCTGATGACTGCTTTCTCTGCATCCTCTCCATCATCAACGCCCCCGCCAGGAAAGACTAAAACGCCATTCATCTCCCTTGCCAGGATGTTCCTGTCTCTATCAAGAAAATATCCTTCACAATTCTTTCTATAAGGTAGTTTCGTCCTATCTGTTTTGTCCAGCCTCATTT
>DATDZK010000078.1:0-2121 GCA_035288725.1 Candidatus Nanoarchaeia archaeon
CCCCGCCATTATACACCTCCACCCATTCTCCCCCAGGCATCTCAGCATCGTCATTCCCTTCAGGATTCGGCATAAGCCCGAGAATCTGAGCTCCAAGCACCATCTCCAGTACATTCCCTCCAGCATTATTCAGGGGAGCAAGAGGTTGAACAGCAGGAACAGGCAGGAGTGCAGGTTGCCGAACAGGTGGGGAGAGAGCAGGCTGTTGAACAGAATTATTCTGGCAGGGCGTTCCTCCTACAACAAGGCTTTCCAGAAAGCCGCGAGAAGCATTTCTCTCCAGGGTTCTTCCATTTCCATTCGCGCCCAAAGCAGGAAGGTACACAACCACATCCTCAAAACTCCCATTGCTGAGATTAACAACATCCCCCTCATTCGCAAGCGAGATGGTGAGTTGCAGCACCGAACAGTTCAGCAATCCATAATGGGCAAGAAATTTTTCTCGATTCCTCGCTATAACAACATACCCTGAAAAGCTCCCATTCAGCTTCTTGCCGTCCAGCAGGTACTTGCTCAGATTCACTTCATCCATGCTCTGCAGCTCAATCCATTCTAAGGCAGTATCATTCCCTTGTGAAGAAGCAGGATTATACATAATCTCGCTGACGATGGGAAAAGCAAGAGTAGAAGGAGTGAGCAGAAAAAAGATAATGAGCAAAAGTATCCTCATAAGAGCAAAAAGATGCCAAAAAATAAAAGCTTATCGAAAGAATGCTTCTAGTTGCTAATGCTTAACCAATTGCTGAAAGCTTACCCCCCTTCATGCATTCAAAGCATAAAAATCTATGAAAACACTTATATAACAGAAAGATATGTTTTCAATATGCAAAAAAGAGGGTTTGTAATTATATTCCTATTCTTATCTTTCTTATCAATGTTGGTCGTTGATGGTGCAAATGTTTCCACAAGTACCACATCCACTACACTCCTGCCGGGTTTAGCATGCAATGAAAAACAAGCAGACGGAATCTGCCCTTTAGGCTGCGTTGCTGGAAGCGATTATGATTGCTGCACCAATACAGGATGGTGTGCGGCTAATTTTACAGAATACTGGCCAGACACAAAAAATGGCGGGATATTAACGGATGTAGTGTACTCTTGTTATCCTTGCAATCAAGTTATCGGTTCATGCCTGAACAATGCAAGCGATGGAATCTGTAATGATAACTGCCGCCCGTATTCAGACTATGACTGCTGCACAAAAGCAGGCTATTGTCATGATCCTTCCATCACCGACCCCTTTGCGAGTAGCTGCATCACTTGTGGCAGCGTAACAACCACCTGCACTCTCACCCCAGACGGAATCTGCCCATCAGGATGTGTAGCAGGAACAGATTATGACTGCTGTCAGCAAGCAGGCAAATGCTGGAACAATAATTTATGTGATGTTTGTCCAACAGCAGCATCTAATCCAACAGCGTCATCAATTTTAGTTCCAACATCTCCGAATTTAAAAGTTGAATCCAACCCTGCAGGAGGAGTTTTACTGACTTGGACAAGAAGCCAGTTGCAAGAAAACAGTATCACAGGGGAAATAGTCATAGACCAAATCTCCAACTCATTGACACTCAATCAGGTAACAGGAGGTGCGAGTTTTGTAGACTCTATTCTCAACTTCTTTAAGTCTCTTATCGGAATAGAAACGCAAATCGGAATAGAAACTCAAGCCTCTGAACCTGAAACAGGATTGAAGTATACAATCTACAGAAACGACCAAGCCATTGCAGAAGGCTTTGATGAGCTCTGCGGAGAAGAATGTAAATACATTGATGCGGTTCCCAGGACAGGATTATTTACCTATACCATAGAAGCCTGCTTCGAAGAGCAATGCACGAAATCAAATGAAGCGATAATTGAAGTCCTTGTTACTGCGAGTGTTCCAGAAACACCTTCTTTTGAACCCTCAGAAGAAGAGCCCAGAGCCTTGCCAAAGCCAGCACTACCAGATGATGAAATCATGATAAGCACCACAACAACCTTGCCCAATGAATCCATACCAACAACAACCCTGCCCCCAATCACACCCTCGCTCTGTTCCACCATCCCGAATAATGTATGTCCTTCAGAATGCGCTGCCGGAGCAGATTATGACTGCTGCAAATCCTCAGGAAAATGCTGGTT
>DATDZK010000079.1:0-3581 GCA_035288725.1 Candidatus Nanoarchaeia archaeon
CTGGTCATTGACAGTAAGCGACAGGCCAGTAGCAAGCACTTTTGACGGCTCAACCACTGATTTCAGCCAGATTGCGAATCTGATTTCATCCGCAAATGTTGTGCTGGAAAAAAGCGCATTTGGGAAGATTAACTTTAGCGGCAGCCTGCTGGATTTGAGGGATGTTGCTGATCTTGACAATAATGTTGCCATGGCAAGCGGATTAATAGGCATCGACACTGCTGCACTGCCCCAATTAAACAAGCCTGCAACACTGACAATGTATAATGTAAATTTTGCCTCAAACCCTGTAATTTATTACACAAACAGCTTCACAACCGACAAGAACTTAGTCAACAGCGTATGCACGTTCTGCAACGTAGTAAGCAGAGACAGCAATAAGGTTGTATTCACAACAACACAATTTTCAACATTTGCAGTGAAAGAAGGATCTGTTGTATCAAAGCTTGCCATTCGTGACTTAGACATAAAAATGGACGGCAAGACAGAGCGCAACGTAAAGGACGGCGAAACAATAGGCGAGGAGATAATGCCTGGAGAGACTGTGGAACTGGTGATTGACGTTGAGAACACATTCAGCAAATCAGAAAAGATAGAGATAAGGGATATCCGCGTTGAGGCTGTGTTCAAGAAGATTGATGTGGATGATGAGGATCTTGAAGAGGAAAGCAGCGATTTTGACCTTAGCGAAGACGACCATGAAAAAAAGACGCTGATATTCAATATTCCCTACCGTGTGGATGAAGACACGTACGAGATGGAAATCACTGTCGAGGGAAAAGACGAGAACGGCAATACCCACCGTGTTGACTGGAGCCTGTTCTTCGAGGTAAAAAGGAAGAACCATGATGTCGCCATAAGCGGGCTTGAGCTAGAGCCGCAGCTGGCAAGATGCGACAGCCATGCAAACCTTCAGCTTGAGATTGCAAACAGGGGGGATAAGAGAGAAGAGGATGCAGGCTATGATATCATAAGCAATGCGCTTGGCATCAATGCCCAGAAATCAGGCATTTTCCTGGATGATGATGCAGACAGCGAGGACTCGGAATACAGGGAATCCATAAGGATAGAGCTTGAAAAGGATTTAGAGCCGGGCATTTACCCGATTGTTGCAAGGGCATCCTATGACGGGAAGTTCACAGACGAGAAGCGAATTGACCTGACAGTAGAGGAATGCGTACGGACGGCAGCAAAGCCGGCAACCCCTGAAACTCAGGTTGTGGTAAGCTCTGAAGCTCCAGCGTCTGCAGTACAGAAGAAGATGTCATTTACAGAATCAGCAGGATATATCACTCTTTTGGCTGGAATATATGTTGTAATCCTTGCTGCGATTGTGTTCGCGGCTGTATTTCTGTTAAGAAGGAAATAATCAAAGATTTAGTTAGCAGCATTCTCTGTTATTCTTTATTATCCACTTGAACCGTTTGAAAACATTTACCACTGGGACCCAAACCAATAAATAGAAACTTTTAAATAGAAAAGCACTATTGGAAAATGGTAAATGCCAAAAGAGGGGAATATGAAACACTATGTTTTGCCGCTGATGCTTCTGATTATGCTAAGCCCTCTGGGCACGATGTTCTGGTACGACCCGTTGGCAACCAATGAGCAGCTTGAGCTCTATGTTAACCTGCATGGGCTGGGCAATGATGAGAAAGATGTCTATGTCAAGGCATTTGTGCCTGATCTTGACATTCAGATGGCATCTAGCGCATTTGACCTTGATAAGAACGACAACACACTTGTATACCTCAACTCTCTTGAGCTGGCGGATGCACAGCCAGGCTACTATCCTGTGAAGGTCGTAGCTTATAATGATGAGAGAGTCAGGGATGCACGCTACATCTGGTTCACAATTGAGTAGATTGCAATAGATTTTTATCTTACTTCTTTTTCTCATGCAGTATGGATAAGGAAATAACAGAAGGCAAAGCCAGGATTGATATTCCAGTGACAGAGAAGATATCCAAGGCAATGCCTGCTTTCTATAACCCAGTTATGAAGCTGAACAGGGACATTTCAGTATTGGTGCTGAAGGCATGGGATAAAAGCCAGTTAAACATAGCACTGCCTCTGGCAGGTACAGGGGTTCGCGCAATACGTTTCCTGAAGGAGCTGCCTAAAAGCAAGATAAAAAGAGTGTATGTAAATGATATCAGCACGACAGCTGTAGGGTACATCCGGAAAAACCTGGGAAAAAATAGGATTAAAGCCAAAGCAACTGTAAGCAACCTGGACGCAAACATGTTCCTGCTGGAAAATAACATGATGGATTATATTGACATAGACCCTTTTGGAACCCCAAATCCTTTCCTTGACAGCGCTGTAAAGCGGATAAACGATAATGGAATACTGGCAGTAACTGCAACAGACACTGCGCCATTATGCGGAACTTATCCTGACGCATGCCTAAGAAAATACTGGGCAGTTTCAAAGAGAAGCCCGATAATGCATGAGACAGGGTTAAGGATTCTCATAAGAAAGGTGCAGCTCATAGGGGCGCAGTATGAGAAAGCCCTGGTTCCGGTATATTCGTATGCAAGGGAGCATTATTTCCGGGCATTCTTCCAATGCAGGAAATCCAAAAAGGAATGCCATGCGTTATTGAAAAGCCACGGGATGCTAGAGGATATCGGGCCATTATGGAAAGGCGAGCTATGGGATTCCATGTTTGCTGAGAAAGTGCAGAAGAAAGCGGATAAAAAAGAGAAAGAGCTGCATAAGTTCGTAAGGATAATAGCAGAAGAAAGCAGGATACATGCTGTCGGATTTTATGATATGCCTTCCCTGTGCAAGAAGAATAAAATCCCCAGAATACCGAGAAAAGACGCGCTTATTGGGAAGATAAGGAAGAAAGGCTACAAGGCTTCTGAGACACATTTCACAGGAGAAGGCGTAAGGAGCACCATAGATTTGAAATCATTGAGAAGACTGCTCTAGCCAACCGCCCTTCTGACATCCGTCACTTCAGCGCTGTTTACCCCGTCCATCTCCCTTATCCTTGATTCAAGCGCTTCAGTAGAGCCTTTTGCCTCATCCATTACAAATGTAAATTCAACTGCCTTGAGGCCGAATGCAACAGGCTTTTGCTCTATTTTTATCTGGCCCTCGCCTGCAAACTTCGTTATCTGCCTTGAGACTTTTTCTTCTATGGCCTTAAGGTCTGTTTCAGGGCTTTCAGGCATGATTCTTAGGGTTATAACGACGTTTGCCATGTTTATCAATTTTTGATTAATTTTCAGCTAACAAATTTGAATTCCAGCATACAATTGTAAGATTAATCTTTCTTTGAAATGTCAGAAACCGAAAGGTTTCTGAGCATGTTCAGAATTTTCTGAATGTTGGAACATGAAGCGTGTGCCACCAGTCAGAGACTGGATGGAAAATTCTGACATTTTAATGAGTTTTATTTGTTTCAATGCGCTTCTTATCTTTTGATAATTCCTATTTGCCTTAATGCGTTTATTGCATTTTATAAGATTTTTAATTTGGCCCGCTGAAGCCGCATTCATGGCAGGTGTATTTTGCTGCAATCCTGCGGCAATGACTGCACCTTACAATCTCTCTTTTGCCGCAGCCTG
>DATDZK010000080.1:0-4283 GCA_035288725.1 Candidatus Nanoarchaeia archaeon
GAGGGCTTCAGGGCAAAAAAGCTGGAGCTGAAGCAGGCATAAAATGGAATTCATACAAGAGCCAACATCGCGCTTTGTGAAATTGCGCTGCCAGAAATGCAAGAACGAGCAAATAATTTTCGGCAAGCCTGCCACTATAGTTCAATGCTTAGTCTGCAACAAGGTTTTGGCAGAGCCTTCAGGCGGCAAGGGCAAGATCAAGGCAAGAATTCTTGAAGTATTGGAATAATTGCTGCAAAGATTTTATTAATGAAATGCATCCTATGTTTAAACATGGTTATCGCAAAACTAAGGATAGATGGATGTGGTACTGCTAAAGGTGCAAAGCTTTTTGAGGAAGAAATAGAAAAACATTTAGAATTCTGGTGAATATTGATAGTTGTGCTTGAATGAACCTTCCAAAGCTTTTATAAATCATTCTTAAGTAATCAGTTCCATGTACTACAAGAAAGAAGGATATCCAGAGGAGCACGAGTATGTTTTGTGCACAGTGGAAAGAGTTACCCCCAATTCTATTTTTGTGACATTGGATGACTACAGCAGCAAGGAAGGGCTGATTCACATCTCTGAAGTAGCCCCGGGCAGAATCAGGAACATCCGCGATTACGTGAAGGAAAAGCACAAGGTTGTTTGTCTGGTTTTGCAGGTAAGCAAGGAGCGCCATTTAATTGATCTCTCTCTGCGCCGCGTATCCTTGCAGAACAAGATGGCAGTGGAGGAATGGCACAAGCAGGAGATGATTGCGGAAAAGCTCTTGGATAGTTTCTCGCGTTCAATCAAGCGTGAAGCCAAGAACCTTTACGAAGGCCTTGGCAGGCAATTGATAGCAAAATTCAGCTCGCTATTCAAGGCATTCCAGGCAATTTCAGTAGAGGGAAAAAAAGCTCTGGAAGGCATGCAAGTGGACAATAGCCTGGAGAAGCAGCTGGTGCAGACAGTCCAGGAGCGCATCAAGAAGCCTGAAGTGAAGATAAAGGCTACTCTTGACATAAAGAATCCTGAAAGCGATGGCATTGAGCGCATCAAGACAGTATTGAGGAATATAGACGAGCAGCTGAAGAAAGAAGATGCAAAAGTGCACTTGCACTATCTGGGAGCTCCAAAGTTCAAGACAACTATCACAGCAGCAGACTTCAAGTCAGCGGAAAAAACATTGGAAAAAATGGGAAATATCTTGAACCAGGAAGCAAAGAAGACAAAGTCAGAAGTGCTAATCACGCGCGAAAAGGAAAAATGAAGACAGAAATCTTGTTCTGCACCAAATGCGGCCTATACTCATTGAAGCAGCACTGCCCTAATTGCAGGCAGCAGGTTTTTTCTCCCAAGCCTCCAAGATATTCTCCTCTGGACAAGTGGGGAGAATGGCGAAGAAAGGCAAAGAAGGAATTAAAAAATTAACTACAGAAACTTTATAAACACTCGATGCGTTCTGCTGATTATGGCATGGAAAATTGATCAGGTAGCAAAGCCAGCAATCAAGAACCCGGTATTGATAGAAGGCTTGCCTGGTGTGGGCAATGTAGGGAAGATTGTTGTTGATTTCCTGATTGATACTTTAGGCGCAAAGAAATTATTTGAGATCACCAGCCATCAGCTTCCGCACTGCGTCTTCGTCAACGAGGAAAATCTTGTAGAGCTGCCAGAAATTGAGGTCTATTACAAGAATGTCGGCAACCGCACTTTGTTGTTTTTGGCAGGCGACATCCAGCCAATTAACGAGGAATCATGCTATGAATTTTGCCATGCTGTTCTGGACACAATCCAAAAGAGAAATATCAAGGAGATTATTACATTGGGAGGAATTGCTCTGCCCAAGCCTCCAAAGAATCCAAAAGTCTACGCCACAGGCAACTCTAAGCCATTATTGCGGCGCTATGAAAAGTCAAGGATGGTTCATATGGACACATTTACTGTTGTAGGCCCAATTGTAGGCGTCTCTGGCTTGCTGACAGGCTTGGCAGGCAAGAGAAATATTCCAGCAGTTTCATTACTGGCAGAAACCTTTGCGCATCCAAATTACCTTGGCATCAGGGGAGCAAAGGAATTATTGAAAGTGCTGGCAAAGAATCTTGATCTAAAAGTCGACATCAACAAGTTAGAGGAAGAATTTGAAGAAGTCAATGCAGAAATGGGTCAGGATATGTCAGCATTTCAGCGTAGAAGAATAAAAGTAGAAAAAAAGCAGCTAAAGGAAGAAAAGGAGCGCTTGGATTATTTCGGCTAGATATTTACTTTAGATTCTAACTCCTGTCGCAAACATCCCAGTAAACATATGCCTGCTGCCCAGTAGAATTATTCTCATTCATGCTCATCAGTACGCCTTCCCAGACAAAAATTTAAGCCGTTCATCCTTGGAGAGTTTTCGATACATGGCATGGCTAACATCAATGACGCAGCGCTTGCGGCCATTGAGGATATTGCCAAGATGCGTATTTGATATCCCAAGCCTGTTTGCAAGATCTGAAATAGTGTACTGCCTTTCTGCAAGGATCTCAAGAATGGTATCTTTTCCAGGAGGCAAGATGATAAAGGAATTGCAAGACGGGTGCAATGTCATAAGAAAAAGAAAAAAAACGTACTTTTAGTAGTACTGGTTGAAGACTCCCCTAGTTCCCCTGAACGGGCTGAAAGAATCCTGGTTGTAGGCAAAGCTTGAGCTTCCTGCATCTGCTCTTATTGTTCTTTCAGTAAGGTCATCGCTAAACGCATCGCTGAAGCTTCTTTGGTCCTGCAGTTGCTGCACCCTTCCGTCGTAGAGCTGGTTGTTGAAGTTGTCCACAAGGAAGTCGCTTTGGCTTCTGCTTGCCCTGTATCCATCGCATCCTGAAGTCTTGATGACAATCCTGTTCAATCCCCTGCGCTGGGAAGTGTCAATAGTCTGAGCAGGATACTTCACCTTGCTGATGACTGTCCTGGAATTGAATGTCTGCTCTCCAGGCTCGCAAATCCCGTAGCTTTCTGTCAGGTCATTTCTGAATCCCCTAACTCCCTGGCTTGTTTGCATGTTGAAGAACCCGGCAATAACCTGGTCATTGAAGTTTGCTTTGTCTGCATAGTCCCTGCTGAAGTCCCTGGTGAACAAGTTTCCAGACATGTATGCTTGGTCATTTGTATCCTTGATGTTGCTGGCAAAGAATCCGCCCCTTCCATAGTTATTTATGGAATATGCGTCCCTGCCAAAAGTTTCGAATCTTGGAAATCCATATTGTGTCCCGTCAAGCGTCAATGCGCTCACGCTGAAGCTTCCCAGTACAAGAAGCATCGCCAATGTCAATAGCTTAAAGATTTTCATTGTTTCCTCCGTTATTTTGAACATATTTTTGAAAGTTCAATAGTAAACTGCATGTCTGATGGATCTCGTAACTCAACTTCTTCATAAATGGAAGTATTAAGTTGGAATGATCTTCTTTCATTAAGTTCTATAGCATCAATCATAGCTTGCCTAGTTTCTCTTCTGGTGTGATCTTGAAAAAAACGATCTTCAATAAATGCATGATAACGAGGGATTCCTTTTTCATCATATGATTGGATGCGATAAATCTGTTTTCCATAAGCAAAATCAATGCCGTTTGGGGTAAAGTAATAAGTAAGGTCAGCAGATTCTGGAGGCAGAGTGGGCTTGGGTTTAATTTCACAGCTCGCTAATCCTAAAAGCGTTGCCAAGCCTAGATTTCTTGCAAGTTTTGCTGTTTTCATTTTAGTCTTCCTCCCAAAGTTTGTAAGTTATCATAAACCTTATCTCTTTTTGAAGATCTTCCTGAAAATTTTTGCGCGCCTGCGGCGCATGCAAATACCCCGGGGGCAGAGTACGAGTACTGCCGGTCCCTGACGCAATACAAGCCAGCCCAGTCGGCAACCGCCCTGAACCAAGCGACAGAACCATCAACTGGGAGCCGAAAGTAAATATTATTCTCTGCATCAAATTCCTGCTCGCGCGAATTTCTCACAGGCATGCCCTGCTTATTAAATACCAAGTCCACCAGGCTATCATCACGAATGTTCTTTTTCAGCTGCAAGACCTCTGTGACTTCCTCAACTGCATCTAGGCTCTTTATCCTGTTGTATGTGATGAATATTTTGCCTTGCTGCTCTGCAAACTTCGCATAAAGCCATGCCCAGCAGTCCTCTGTCAATGGCTTGGCAACCTCATTTGCTGCATCTCTTGCAAGCCTCTTTCCTGTTCCATCATACAGCCTGACATATCCAGCTGCTGCCCTGATTACATGGCTGCGGTATGGCATGAATATTGCCGGGGAAGGCATGAACAGTCCTTCTCTCCTTAA
>DATDZK010000081.1:0-2743 GCA_035288725.1 Candidatus Nanoarchaeia archaeon
GGGATCCGAGCCACAAAAAGTAACAATGCATTTAAGTAAAGATGTGCTCTTACCCTATGGCAACAATACATATAAGTAAAAGATATGTTCTTACAATATTATATGTTTGAGGAGGTGGATGAGCATTTAAATTTCTTTGTCCTAATTTTATCGAATCTATAAATTTCTTTTGTTATTCTTTTTTATGTCAGGTTCACAAAGAGGTGTGCTTCATCATATATCTAAGAGGAAGAGGCAATCGCACTCGCCAAGCAATAAAAAGTTTACATACTAGTGCTCCAATAGCCTTAAAAATCCTTGTTCTACCAAGAGGTTATGCAGTTTGATTACCAGCAGTTGTTAAGGGAAGGAAAGGCAAAGCTGCCTGAGCGTTCGATATCCAAAGAGCGATTCGAAGTCCCCTCGGTAACAGGCCATGTTGAAGGAAACAAGACAATAATCTCGAATTTCTCAATAATAGTTTCAGCGCTGCAGCGAGATGCAGAGCATTTGTTGAAGTATCTGCAGCGCGAGCTGGCCACTCCGGCAACCATAGACGGTCCAAGATTAGTATTGGGAAGAAAAATCTCCTCCTCCTCAGTAAACCAGAAGATACAGCAGTATGCAAAAGACTTCGTTGTCTGCAAGGAGTGCGGCAAGCCTGATACTAAACTAATTCGCGAAGATCGCGTCTTATTCCTGAAGTGCACAGCATGCGGAGCAAAAGAGCCAGTCAAGGCAAAACTTTGAAGGTCTACGTGAAAGTCCATCCAACAGGGCAGCGCTATGGCAATCGTTTTGTGATTGCAGTATGCGACAAGGAATTAATAGGGAAAACATTGAAGGAAGGAAAGCTGCAGGTGCATATTTCTGCGCGTTTCTACCAGGGAGAATTGCGTTCTGATAATGAGGTCATTGCATTATTGAAGGACGCAACCAATGCCAACATAATGGGCAAGCATGCTGTGGATCTTGCTGCTCAGGCAGGCATGATTGACAAGAAAAATGTAAGGAAAATAAAAGGGATTCCCCATGCTCAAGCAACGGCATTCTAAGTATTACGAGGCGATTTTGCAGATTCGCCCAGCAACTGATGATGTTATGCAGTTTATTCTAGGCTATCTTGAAAGCCGCAAGGACTGCCAGATATCAAACACAGCAGGGTTAAAGACAGGAATTGACCTGTATCTGACATCACAAAGAGTAGCCTTGGCCCTTGGCAAGAAGATGAAAGAGCATTTTAAGGGCAGCACGCTGAAGATTTCAAGAAGCATTCATCACCGCGATAGGTTCACGTCAAAGGATGTGTACCGGGTCACTGTGTTGTTCAGGTTGCCGAAGCAAGCACAGGAATAGCAAGATATTTAAGATATTGTGCTTCAACAATGGCAGAGGTGATGCATGAAACTTATTCTTCTTGGCATATTTCTTGTAGTAATGGCTTCATTAGTCCAGGCAGAAACCTTCACTATTCGTTCAGGCAGCGACGATCTGGAGATTAATGAATCCTTTGGGAACGTGATTGATGCCTTGGATGGAAGCCATCTTGCTGCATTAAAGTCAGGCATTGTCAAGACTACAAAGGCAGAAGCAACTTACAAGCAGTACATTCGCTTCAAAAATCCTGCTCTGGCAATTGATAGCCCAAGAGTAGTTTACGGAGAGAATTCAAGGAGCACATTCGGGAATTTTCTTTTTGTGAAAGAGGGAACAAATATTACAGATGCAGCATTTGAGTATGAAATGGACTTTGGTGAAGGCCTTGTCAGCGACATCAGTGGAGGGAAGCTTGAGACCTTGCACAGGAACCAGGTTATGCTGCTGGGCGACATATATACTTTTCTTGACTCATCTCTGGATGCATCAAAGAACACCATGACACTGAAGCTGGCA
Source organism: Candidatus Nanoarchaeia archaeon (assembly GCA_035288725.1). Taxonomy (GTDB): domain Archaea; phylum Nanobdellota; class Nanobdellia; order SCGC-AAA011-G17; family DATDVL01; genus DATDVL01. The sequence continues at coordinate 1,873 of DATDZK010000081.1, forward strand.
ACTGCAGACCAGACTATTACTGTAAATGAAGGCGAGAAGCAAGTATACATGCTTGGAGGCAAGCCATATGAGGTAGAGGCAGTATCAGTGCAGGAAACAGCTACAATAAAGGTTAATAACAGGACTATTCCGAATTTGCACGTTGGGGAGACAAAAGATCTTGACGCAAAAATGCTGTTTGCTGCGCTCCAGATATTCAGGAGCTCTGAAGGAAAGGATGCAGTGACACTTCTGTTGAACACAACAGTCCTTACATTGAAGGACACAGACTACACTGATGAAAATTTCATTCAAGGTTTTTCAGTCAACAACAGGATTATCAGCCCGGGCTGGGTGAAGATTAAGGCGACTTCAACAGCTAATGACGTAAAGATCATAAAAATCCTTTACCGCATGGTTGCTGCAGGGAAATCTTCTGGTGACCTTTACATTCCTCAAGGCGAAGCTTTAAGGGCAAACCTGGAGCAGCCAGAAGCAATGTTCTCTCCTTTATGGAACATTCTTTACAGGGGTTTAAGCAGCGTCGATAAGGCAAGCATCAAGATCTCTCCGGCAACAAGCAAGGGATATAATCTGCTTTTCTACAATAAGGATGGAAAGCTCTACAAGATGCCACTGGTGTACAACGGCGATGCATACAGGATGGGTGATGAGGCGCGCACGCTATACTTTATTGAGGCAACAGGCAGCACAAACTTTCTTGTTGAGCAGGGAGACTATTTTGTTCTGACATCATCAAATGACAAAAACGGCATAACTAATGTGGTAAAACAGGCCGATAAATTAATCAGTCCTGTTTATATCAGATTGACCAAAGGACAAGAAACTAACTTTAAGGTACCTATCTTTAAACCAATAAGAAAATTAATTG
>DATDZK010000082.1:0-4031 GCA_035288725.1 Candidatus Nanoarchaeia archaeon
CTTGCGCAGCCTCTTTTGATTTGCTTACTACATCGCGAAGTTTGTTTTCAAATAGCTCAGCCTGCTTCATCAAAGGTTTGGGATCAACATTCAGCCTAAGGTACTTGTCCAGAATCTCGACAATGCGTGCTGCTGCGCGAGAGTCTGGCAGCTGCGAGTGCGTTTCAGCAAAGATGCAGTTAAGTATGACATCTTCGCGAAGAAGCAATGCCCCTGTAACTCCCATTATTATGCCTTCATCAAGCTTGCTGACTTCTTTTATGGTTGATAGCTTCTTGCTCTTGCCAATGTAAAAGGCTCGCGGAGCATCATCGCCAAGCGCAGGATTGCCGACGCCCTCAATGCCTATGACTTCTTTTGCCTTCAGCGTCTTTGCAAGCTGCACAACCTGGTCTGCCAGCTTCCATTCAAGGCCTTGCACTGTTGTCAGGGCGTGCATGATCACAAGATTGTTCTTCTTGTCGTAGAATATTCCCAATGGATCTATGGCTGTATTGTCATGTATCGCAACAACAGGAGTCACTTCCTCAATCTGGATTCTCCCTATTTTCTTGGCTCCCAAGTGCTTGATGAGAAATTCAGTCACAATCGTGCCAACTAATCCATACCCAGGAAATCCTTCAATGATGATCGGGCTTTTTGGCTTGAAGTGCAGATCAAGGAACATACATACACCGACATTCTGGTAGTTTATATACCTTGCTTTTACATGAGCTGTAAAGTTAAAGGGTGTTATCTGTCCCGACTGAAAGGAGAGCGCGGCGTGGCGAGGAGCGGAACGAAGTGAGCACCGCAGAGTAAATTTCGGCGCCGTTAGATATATAAATAAGGATATCCACCAAACATCATGCCAGAAGCAATAACGATTGAAAAGGTATATAATGAATTGAAGCTTATAGAGCGAAATATGGTCACGAAGGAAGAGATGGAAAGAATCGTCGATACAATTGAAATCTTGTCGAATCCAGATACAATGGAACAGATCATACGGGGTGAGGAGGATATTAAGAATGGAAGAGTAAAAGGGGTAAAATCTGTACGTGATATCTGATGGTATGGAAAGTCATAAGGACTGATCGATTTTCTGAGGAGTTTAGGAAATTTGAGAAAAACAAGCAATTTGTTGAAGCATTGGATAAAAAGATTAGAAAGTTTGAGGAAGATCCAAACATTGGAAGTTATCTGGCGGGAAGACTTCATGGATAAAAATCTGTAAGGTTGTTAAAGAATTTTAGAATATTATTTCAGATTGAAGAATCCGAATCAAAAGTTTATCTGGTTGCTATAGATCATCGGAAACATGATTATGAAAATTTCTGATAAGGCGCAAAATTTATTTCATCTAACGATGTTAGTTTTCCCGAGCTGAAGGCGAAAGCGCAGCGGGGCAAGAAAATCTTTGATTTTCGCAGAGTTGAAAATTCTCTTTGGGTGGGGGCGGAGGTGGAAATTAAGGAAAACTCTCTGGTGGTCAAAAAGAGCTAATTTTTTTATTCAAAATTCCAGACGCTAACTTAACAGCACACTTTTACAAAAGCTTTTAAATCATCCGCAGCAGTTTTGCCTGTAAGGGCCGGTAGCTCAGCTTGGTAGAGCAACTGACAAAAAGGTTGAAGCTCTTAATGCCAGGCAATGGTGACCAGTTGGCCATGGGTTCAAATCCCATCCGGCCCGCTTCATATTAAGAAAGAACACAATGGAAAAGAAACACGTCATTGTTGCATATTTGAAGCATAAAAACAAGTTTCTCCTGCTCAAGCGCAGCGCATTTGTAGAATCATTCAAAAACCAGTGGTCCACTATCACAGGAAAGATTGAGCCGCACGACAAGGATCCGTTGCAGTCTGCAGTGCGCGAGATTCAGGAAGAGGCAGGATTTATGCCAATGCAAGTCACATTAGTTAGGCGCGGCGAGCCATTTGAGGCAAGGATGAAGGACAAGGTGCGCATTATTTATCCATTTTTGTTTGAGGCACAGCACGACCAAGTTCAGCTGAACTGGGAAAACAGCGAGTATGCGTGGGTGCATGCAGGTCAGATTAATGATTTTGAGACAGTAGAAGGAGTCGGCAGCACATTAAGGAAGCTAATCAATGAATGACCTTCAGGAATGGATTGAGGAATTGCAGCAGCAAGATAAGCTTATAATTGTCGAGGGAAAGAAGGATGTTCTTGCCCTGCAGGAATTAGGCATCACCCATGTGAGGGCACTGAACGCGCAGCCTATCTTTTCTTTTGCTGACAGCCTTGCTGAGAAAGAGATTGTAATCCTAACAGATCTTGATCCTGCTGGAAGAAAGTTGTATCGCCAGCTGAAAAAATCTCTGGTAAATTGCGGAAATAAGGTGGATACAGCTTTTCGGGAATTCCTGTTTCGGGAAACTTCTCTCAGGGAAATAGAGGGTTTGCCAAAATATTTAAACACCACTCATAAATGATTACACATGGAAAGATTTATATATGGGATAAATTCATGGGTCGCATGGCATTATACATTGCTCAAATGGAACTGAAAATTCCAAAGGATCTCTCTCATTATATAGGCATTCCCGGAACAAGTTTCATGATGGAGAGGGAGCAGTCTCATAATTATTTTGATTTTGATGCTGCTGACGCTGCCTTAAGGAAAGATGGACTGTTCATGCCTTCCCCGGCAATATTCATGCCATACCGCAGCCATGTAATAAAGGCAGCAGATGGAGATGTAAGATTATATGACGGAGCAGGAAAAGTGCTTACAAGAGATGAAGCAAAGGAGGTTGCCAGGCCACTGACAGAACACTGCCAGGCATGGCTTTATGCCAGGTTTGCAAAGCAGAAAGGCAGGACACTCATCACATACAACAGGATAAAGAACTTAGATACAATTGAGGAAGTCACAGAGGCCTTGCAGCTGAAAAGGAATATTACTGACCGTGACCTGGTGGATTTGGTCTTTAATGAGCAAGGCATGCCTGTGAGAAAATCGCGCAGGAAGGAATTTGACGCGAAGAATAATATTGGCTTCCATCTTCCAGTTAATGGTTCTGTCGCGGGGTTCAGGGCTGATGCCGGCTGGGCTGGCCTGGTTTGCTGCGGGGTTCCGCTGGTCTCGGTTGCTGCTCTTGGGGTATTTGCGTGCGCCGCAGGCGCGCAAAAATTCTGAAGCTTATTTTCTTAACAGCCTATAGAAATGTTCATAAATTGGTGTGCTTGTGTCAGCAATGTAGAATTTAGCACCAAGCTGTTCGCAAAGTTTCTTGATTTGCATGTCATGCTCATACAGCTTGTTCAAATACTGTTTTTTCAGGAAAGGGCTGATAAACGTTCTCAGAATTCCTTTGCTTTCCTTGTCCTCAAGCTTGAACTCGCCCTCAAGGTTCAGCTTTGCTTCAACCTCATCTAAGACCTGCACAAGAATTAGGTTGTTCTTCTTCAGTTTCAGCAGGGCATTTCTTATCTGGTCAACATCATAAAGAAAGTCAGAGATGACAATCACAGAAGACCTGGAATGAATCAGCTGCTTGTAGCTGCCAACAGATGTTTCAAAGTTGCTCCTGCCCTCTGCCTTCTTTGTTGACAGATGATTGAAGATTGCAGCAAGATGCTTTCTTCCCCTTCTCGCGCGCAGCAGCGTAAGCTTGTCTGAAAATGTGGAGACAGCAAAGCGCTCGTTGTTCTTCAGTGAGAGATAGGCAAATCCAACAGCAAGCATTGCAGCATATTCACTCTTCTTGACAGGCCTTCCAAAGTCCATGCTTGCGCTCATGTCAACAATAATATGGTTAGTAAGGTATTTTTCCTCTTCATAGCGCTTCACATACAAGTCTTCTGTTCTTGCAAACACCCTCCAGTCTATGTTTTTTATGTCATCTCCCTGCGCATACTGCCTGTAATCCTTGAACAGCAAGCCTTTTCCAGGCAAGCGTGATTCGCGTGCTCCGCTGAACGGCGATAATATCTTCTTATTGAGAATCAAGTCCAGTCTGTCCAGATGCTTGAGAAAGCTAAGGTCAATCATCGTAATAATTTTTTAATGACTTCATCCTCGC
>DATDZK010000083.1:0-2853 GCA_035288725.1 Candidatus Nanoarchaeia archaeon
TCAGCACAAATAATCAATGAACAAGAACAAGATGAACCAATAATGCCAATAGAAAACCAGGAACAAGCAACCTGCGACAACAACCTAATAGACACAATTACAGGAATGAAAACCACACTAAGCAAGGCAACAGTCAGAACAGTGACTTATGGCAATAGAGATGGTCATGAAATAGCAATACTCAACAACAAGCTAAGGACTTACAGCAATCTAAGAAGCATCGTGAACTACAACAAGCTCATAAACTCCATAAACTCACTCAGCGACCAAGGAACAAGCATCCATGTAAAGCTGACAGCAAGAAGCGGAACAACAAAATCTTTCCTGGCCATACCAGATGATGCAAACAACGTGCCTGATGCAAACAACGTGCCAGCAGGATTCGCAGATGACAGGCAGCAAGCATGCGATGACAAGCAAAAAGTGCAGAGAAAATGCGAATGCACTGAACATTGGATTGGTTCGTTTAATTGCATGTTTCCAGATGGGACCAAAATATATATTGGAAAATATCTATCTGTTTATAAAGATGGTGGATTTGCATGGGGTATTGGTGGAGAAGCGATGGGGGGAGTAAGTCGGATCGCCACAGTAAAAACCGGAGACTGCAAAACTGAAGGCTCAACAAAGGAATGCGAGAGTTCAACAGCATGCGCAGATGCACTAGACCAAGCAAAAATTAATGCAGCCAGCGAGGAAGATAGTGAGGGAAATACTCCATCTTCAGTATGCGCCGAAGAAGAGGGAACTCTTGTAGCAGTATCATCTGATAAAAAGGAAGATGATTCCAAACCCTCAGCAAAATGCGACGGAGGAGTCATACCAGCAACGAAATAAAACCTATTCTTTCTTCTTTTTAATTCCATTACTAACAACCAACACATCCAGCCAACAACACGAACTCAAATCAGAACGCAAAATTTTCCTTCCGCTAGCTTTTTATAGAGCAGATTTATCAGTCCAGCCAAATGTCTTCTTGGAAAAAGCTCTGGAACTTCATCTGGCATGATGACTCGATCTGGAGCTGGCTTGTCAACCTTGCCCTTGCGTTCGTCATTGTCAAGTTCATTCTGTATCCTGGAATTGGACTAGTTCTAGGAACAGGCTATCCTATTGTTGCAGTTGTCTCAAGCAGCATGGAACATGGCCAGCAATTTGACGACTGGTGGGAAGCAAACAAGTACTTCTATGAAAGCAGGAACATCACAAAAGAGGAATTCAAAAATTTCAGATTCAAGAACGGATTCAACAAGGGGGACATCATGATACTGAGAGGCAAGGAACCGAAAGACATTAAAGCAGGCGAGGTGGTGGTGTACCAAACCAGCGCTTCAAGCTATCCTGTAATCCATAGGGTAGTTGCTATTGAAGAGAATGGAAATAAATTCATAACAAAGGGAGACCACAACAATGTTGCTGATCCAAAACCTGTTGATGGCGAGCAAGTAGAAAAGACAGGAATTGCAGTGTTCAGGATACCATATCTTGGCTGGATAAAGATAATATTCACAAAACTGATAGGATGGTCATGACAATGTTTTGCCCAAAATGCGGCTCAATTCTCCTTCCAAGGAAGGATGACAGGAAGGTAACATTAGCGTGCGGCAACTGCAGGTACATTGCGCAGAAGAAGCAGGAGATTGTGCTGCATGAAAAGATAAACAAGACAACAAAGGAGATTGAGATCATTGACAAGAAGCCTGAGGTGCTGCCGAAGACGCAGGAGCAGTGCCAGAAATGCGGCAACAAGGAGGCATATTACTGGGGGGTGCAGACCAGGGCAGCAGACGAGGCTGAGACAAGATTCTTCAAGTGCACCAAATGCAACCACACATGGAGACAGTACTAGAACAGCATGCCATCATTCATCAGAAAGCCATATGCAGAAAAGTTCATCAAGGATCTCAAGCAAGAAGATTCTTCCATTGCCTTGGCAGGAATAATAATCTCCAGGACAGACCAGGACTTTTTCATGGATGACGGAACTGGACAAATTCGCTGCATCCTTGAGAATACACCAGAATTTGAATACACCAGAATATTCGGGACTCTTCTTCCAATAGCAGGAGAAGGATTTGCTGTGAAGGTTGACTTTGTGCAGGATTTCAGCAATGTTGACAAGCAGCTGTACCTGAAACTGAAAAAACTGCTCGCGTAAAGCGAAACTATTATAAAGGTGCAACTGCCGAAGCTGCTTGGGGGGAAAATGAAGCTGACCTTACAAGAACCAAGATATCTTGTAGATCCTATGACAGTTATTTCTGAACTTGTGAATGAAATTCAGCTGAAAGTTGACAAGGACAAGATTGAGGTCATTGCCATTGACCCTGCGAATGCTGCCCTGGTCATTTTCAGGCTATTGAGCTCTGCCTTTGCAGAATACAATGTTGAGAAGCCTACAGTCATTGCCTTAAGCCTGGACAACCTGAAGGCAGTCCTGAAGCGAGCCAAGCCAGGAGACGTGCTGAAGATCGAGCTGGAAGAAGAAAAGAACAAGCTAAAGGTGCAGATTAAGGGAGACAGCACCAGGACATTCCATCTGGCATTGATTGACATCAAGGAGAAGCAGCAGAAGATTCCTGAACTCAAATTTGTTGCTGCAGTTGAGGCGCCATGCACGCTGTTTGAAGAGGCAATAAACGACATGAGCGTGTTTGGGGAGAGCGTTGCATTCCTGATAGAGAAGCAGAAGTTCTTCCTACAGGCAGAATCCAACCTGAATGACTCTCATGTAGAATTTCCGCAGGGAGATGATGTGAAGATCCACACAGAAACAAGCGATATCATCAAGAGCAGGTATTCCCTTGAGTACCTAAAGAAGATTGTAAAAGGCGGAAGGCTTGCGCGTGCTGT
>DATDZK010000084.1:0-9796 GCA_035288725.1 Candidatus Nanoarchaeia archaeon
CAGCTGATAACGAGCGCAATAGAGCAGGGCAGGCAGAAAAGGAAAAGGCGCAGCTAGAAGAAAGGCTAAGAAAACTAGACACAAGGAGTGTTGAGGAGATCCAGCGCGCTGCAGTTGAGACCATGCAGAAGTATCATGGGAAGAGGGTAGTTATATGGGGAGGACATGTTGACCAAGCAAGAAGAATAACGCAGATTCTTGAGCCATATGGGGCAAAAATAGAGCACTTTCCTGAAGAATATGCCCATAGTCGTGAACCACCTATGGCTGCAGACCTTATTATTCACTACACAGGGCACATTGGCCATAAAGGGGGAATGAAACTTGCGAAATATGGGCACCCTCATGTAGTTGAATTCGGCGAGACAAAGGCGAACCTAATTCCTTCATTGATTGCATGGGCACAGCAGCATTTTAATAACAATGGAAACCACGTGTAACTAATAGTAAAACCATATACTTAGTTAATTCTAGAATTTCAATTTCTTAAGCTGCTTGTCAAATGAATCCAGCTTGGATTCCATAGCATCAACTGCAGCATGCAGGATTTCCTTGCATGTCAGCTGGCCCCAGCTCTCCAATGTAAACATGAAACTTTCCTTTGAAGGAATGGAAGTGATGCCTTTCCTGTCATAGTCAAAGCAGAGCATGCATCTATCCTTGTCCGATGACTTCATAGCCTTGCTTCCAGAAACAAGAGACTTGTGAATGTCACATACTGGAACCTTGCTTCCAGACTCTACAGAAAATTCAGGAACTCCCTGGTAGAAAATCAAGCCTGGGGAGAACTTGGCATGCTGCTTGCCTGAGCCAAGAACTGCAATGCAGGCAACATCAACTTCCTGGCCTTTCGCCAGCTTAGTAACAGGCATCTTACCATACACTGGCTTGACTGCCTTGTCCTTGGACTTTATCTCCTCTGAGTAGACTGTTGCTGGACCTTCTGCCTTCAATGACAAAACAAGCTGGCATGATGCGCATCCTTTGCCCTCGCACTTGCATTCTTCCTTTCTGGCATAAGACTTCAAGTCAGTGATAAGCGGGATTAATCCTAAACGATGGGCAAGCATCTCATCATACATGGCAGATGAGTTCTTGCTGACTGTAACTGTGTCAATAGCCAAGGCAGGCACTTCGTCTATGACAAGCCTTCTGATAGTGTTTGCTATAGCTGGAGAGATTCCTTCTATGACAAATATGCATTTTTCATCAGAGTGCTGCAAGAAATTTATATCCATAGAAACAACAAGGGAAAAAGAGCATTTTTAAAGGTTGCGGGAGGCTGCGGCCTGTGTAGGCTAGAGACATATTGCACCATCTTAAGAGAAGCATTGCTGCTATGAAAATAAGGTGGTGATCAGGTGAAAAAAGCTGTGAAACATGGCTCTGGTGCCTTTCTCTTGTGAAGTGTTATCAGACCATATCCTAGATACAGAAACTCACTCCTCATTTGATAAAACCCTATCTCGGAAAGCATTTTCAACTAGGGTTGCACCAAAGCCTGAAACAGACTAACTTTTATGGCACTAATCTGTTTGTTTCGTTAGGGGCTCTCTCGTTTTCTAGAAAAGTTTATATAGTTTAACAGTTTAACTGTTTAACATAAGTGTTGGAGGCAGAAAAATGAATACAGATCTTGTGAAAATGAGTCCAAAAGGGCAGTTAGTAGTTCCTCAAGATATAAGGGTGGACGAAGGGTTTACTCCGGGGGATAGGTTTGTTCCGTTTCCTGTGAAAGGAGGAATACTGTTTAAGAAAGTGGAAATGCCTGATGTAAAAGCCGAATTTCGAAAGTTATCGAAAGAAATTGAGAAACAATTTAAGAAACAGAAAGTTATGCCGGAAGATACAGATGAGGCTATGAAATGGGCAAGACGAAGGTCTTCTTAGACACTAATATTCTCATTTCTGCTCTTGGCTGGTCTGGAAAACCAAAAGTAATTTTTGAGAGATGTTTGCACGGTGAACTAGAGTTAGTAACTTCTCCAAATCAGATTGAAGAATTAAGAAAAGTAATGGATTATCCAAAATTCAACTTTACCGAAGAACAGAAAGCAACGTTTATTTCTATAATTCTTGAGATTGCGACGATGGTTGAGATCACAGGTATAGTAAAAGTTATTGCGGAAGATCCGGATGACAACGCAATACTGGAGACTGCCATTGTTGGAAATGTTGATTATCTCATTAGTGGGGATCCTCATTTACTTAAGCTGAAAGAATTTGCTAAAGTAAGGATTGTTACAGCAAGTGAATTTCTAGGGATTTAACATGTTTTGTTGGTTAACTGCGCCTGCGCCTGAACCTGTCTCTCCTGAACCTGTCCTTCCTGATGTCCCTTGGAAACTTGGAACTGCGCATCTCTTCCCTGCTCAGCCTCTGGAACGGAATAATCCTTAAATTAAACGGCAGCTGCAATGCCTGCATTCCCAGGCTCTTGTCCTGGCGGACGTTTGCGAAGTCACTGTAATCCTCTGATGATACCAGAGTAATGACCTTGCCTTCCTTTCCTGCCCTTGCTGTCCTGCCAATGCGATGAATATGGTCTTTCGCTGTTCTTGGAGAATCATAGTTTATCACGAAATCAATGTCCTGGATGTCCAAGCCGCGAGCTGCCACGTCTGATGCAACAAGAATTTCCGCCTCCTTTGAATGAATCTTTCCCAAGGCATGCTTTCTTCTGCTTTGAGTCAAGCCGCCGTGCAATGCATGGGCCTCGAAACCCTGCTTCTGAAGGTTTTTCGCAACAGCATCCACGCGCTTGCGGGTTGAGCAGAAAATAAGGGTCAAGCCAGGCTTACCATGCTGCAGAATGTGCATTAGCAATGAGAATTTCTTGTCTGAATCCACCATGTAATAGTATTGGGAAAGCTTTGCAGGCTCTACATAACTTGACACTTTAACTAGAATAGGGTTTACCATGAAACGCTTGGCAAGCTGGTTAATGTCATCTGAAATCGTTGCTGAAAACAACAATGTCTGCCTCTTAACTGGAAGATATGAGAGGATTTTCTTTACATCGTCTATGAACCCCATCTCGAACATCTTGTCTGCCTCGTCCAGGACAGCAATGCGCACCTTGTTCAGCTGGATTGTTTTCCTGCTCATGTGATCAAGCAGCCTGCCAGGGGTTGCTATGACAATATCCGCATGCTTCAGCTTTGAAATCTGCTGCTCTATTCCCACTCCGCCGTAGACTGCTAAAACCTCAAGCTGGGTGTATTTAGCAAACTTCTGCATCTCTGAAGTCACCTGCTCGCATAGCTCGCGCGTTGGGACCAAGATTAAAGACTGCAATCCCTGACCATGCGTGAGCTTTTCCAAGATTGGCAGGCAGAACGCAGCAGTCTTGCCTGAACCTGTATGACTCTGGCCAAGAACATCCTTGCCTTCCTGGATCAATGGAACTGTCTTTTCCTGGATCTCTGTCCATTCTGCGTAGCTTCTCTCCTGGACTGCACGCTGAATTTCCGGTAACAAATGAATTGCCATGCATATGTCTGATTTTGATGGTTTATAAGAATAGATGCTTTTGACTACTGCAATATCCTCAATCAGATATAAATAGATACCAGCAGGAAATATTTTGCATGCTTCGCAGAGATCTTCGCATTGACCCTGCAGATTTGATAGTGGGAATTCTTTATCATAGGCCTGACGTCACTGCATTTTCTAGGCGAGGATTAAAAATTGCATTGGAACAGCGCAAAAAGGAAGCTCCTAGCACAGATAAATTCAGACGCTATATCCCCTCCTATCCAATCATGGGAAGCAGCTATCAGGGAGCAGACATTCACTTTCATTTTTTCCATACCACAAGCCAGGAAATTGCTGAAGGTCTGTCCCAGCTGATTTACCACTATATTTGCGCTATTGATAATGAAAGCACCATGCATACCAACAGCGAGATTGTTGAATTTATTTATGCTGATATTCAATCACGGCTTACTTACAACCAGCAATGCCAGCTCAAGGTGCTTGCGCATGACCTTGGACATTCTCTCAGCAGCCAACCCATGCCGCGTTCATATATTACCCAGTGCCTGCGCCGAGAGCGAGCGAGAAAAATTGCTGAAGTTATTTTTCCGGTAAATTCTCATTAATCTGAAAAATCTGCAGCTATTCTTGAAAGATTTTCGGAAATTTCTTAGAAATAAATATTAAGCTGCTTGTGCTCATTTATGCATGGACTGCCCACAATGCAATGACATGCTCAAGAAAACCTTCACGCACATTGAAGGAATTGATATTAAGTTAGCAAGCTTTCAATGCAGACAATGCAATTACTGCGACATTGATGCTGCATCTGCAGATAAGATTTTGAGAGAGATTTTGGCGTAATAGGCAATTCCGTAAATCTTCCGGAAAAAATCAAAAAATCTGGAAAAAGCACTAGACAAAAAAGTGCCACTCGACAAGTGCCTGTGCCAGATATATAAATAAAATATCTCATCCTTCATGCATTGAAAGAAAGACCAAAATGCGTTAATGAACTTGCTAATGAATTAAATTTTAGCCAGGGCAGTATACGGAAACATCTTAAATATGGTCCTAAATCATTGGTTCAATCAAATAAAATTATAAAAATAGGCGAGAAAATTTTGAAAAAATAAGGATTTGCAAAAGTGGAGATCTTTGGTTTATACCCTTCTGCCTCTGCGTCCACCTTTCTGCTTGCACCCGTCAGTAGGAGTGGCAGTGACATCCTCGATGACTCCGATTCTCAAGCCTGAACGTGACAGTGCACGGACTGCTGCCTGCGCACCTGGACCCGGAGACTTTGGACCTTGATGACCACCTGGCGCTCTGATTCTGACATGCAATGCATTTATGCCCTTTTCCCTGGCTGTTTCTGCTGCCTGCTTTGCTGCAATCATCGCTGCTGTGGGTGAAGATTCCAGCCTATCAGCCTTGACCATCATGCCTCCAGAGGTTCTTGCTAACGTTTCACTCCCAGTCACATCAGTTAACCACTCTTTCTAGCACTTAACTAGAAGGATATGTGGATGATGGTATTATTATAACTGGAGTAAATATGCGCAATGCCCCATCGGGTTTGTTGCTTTGCCATTATTATTGTTTTATTGCCTCCTGTATTACTAGGTTTGGAAGTAGTTTCAAATCGCCATTTATAAATGTATTGTCTATCGAAAGCGTTTGCATATTGATCAATTTTCTCAGACGATACTCCCACAAATCATTTTTTGGAAGAGACAAAATAAATACAGTCTTGATTTTAGGATATTTAATTTTTATTTTCGTAAATCGGTAATCTGTTTCATATATTTTTCTTTTTAAATTATAAGAATATTTTTTCCCTGGACTTTCTGTTGTTGTACATTCAACTACTACTTTTGGCATGCCTTTTTTAGATATTAAAAAATCCACGTTAATCGTTCTTCCTGTTATTACTCTAAAAACAGAGATATACCTCTGGTCTTCGAGAAAGATATCAGGTTTTATATTTGAGAAATTTTTTGTTTTGATTTTTAACTTTTTGAATTTGATTTTGAATGATTGTATCCTGCTATTTATTACCATAATTAGGTCACATTATATTCTATGATATATAAACATTCACAGGGTGTTTCAAGTGACTGAAAATCTTACGAACTTACTGTAAAAGTTTCGGATTTTTTAAGAACTTGTTGAATATTGATTTAATTTGCAGGGATATGTTGTTACTGCACTCCTACTTTAATTTCCTTTGGAGGAGCTTCCTTCCTGGTCTTCTTTGCCAAAACAATTTCTTCCTCAGGCTCCAGCTCTCCATGCACGCCAACAGGGCTGCCAGGCTGGATCTTCTCTGTGATTCTTCTTTCAGGATGGTCTGGCTGATTAAAACTGGAAGATGGGGCAAATGCAATTGCACCTTCATCATCACGCCTGACAAGATAACTGGGAGCATCAATGACCTTGCTGCTTACTTTGACATGGCGGTGAGTGATAAACTGCCTTGCCTGGGTTGCTGTTCTTGCAAGGCCTTTCTTCACAATAAATGTCTGCAGGCGGCGATTCATCAAATGGCGCACAGTCAATCCAAGGACATCTGTCAATGCAGCATCTTTCTCAATCAGCCCAAGCTTGAACAGGCGCTCCTTGAACAGCTTTTCCTCAATCACAGACTGCGCATCTTCCCTGGCAATCAGCTTTTTTGCCTGGTGCTTGAATCCCCTTAAAAGAGAGTCTATTTTCCAGATTTCAGTCTTGTTCTTCAGGCCAAACTCCTTCTTGAGCTTGCGCTCTTCCTCAATGCGCGAGCCTATCCAAGGATGGAGCGGAGTGGAATATTTTCTCTTGATTTTTCTTGGATCTCCCATTTTATGCCTTCTTGCCCAGCTTTGCTTTCTTGGTCACGCCTACAGTCTTGCCATGCCTGAAGTGCGCCTTTGTTGACTGACCCCTGACAGGCTGGCCGGAAGCATGGCGCATGCCTTTGTAGGACTTGATTTTCTTCATGATCTTGATATCCATATCTGTCTGGAACCTTAAATCTGCGCCTGTTAAATGCTTGCTTGTGTTTGTTTCCATGTCTTTTTGCCTGTTGAGCATCCATGCAGGAAGCTTTGGACTTGAGATAAAAGATTCAATCTCCTTTATTTCCTCATCTGTCAATGTGCCTGCTTTCCTGCTTCTTTCCAGCTGCAATGATGAGCAGACTGCTGCAGAGAACATGTGCGAGACTCCCCTAATGCGGGTTAAGCCCATATAGATAGAATTCTCTCCCTTGATGTCTGCATCTGAAATGCGCACTAGTCCGCGTAACTCTGCCATGTAGAATGAGCTATCTTATTTTTGGTTTAAAAGCGTTGCGGATTGCTTTATATAATAATATTTGAATAATTTTACCTATGAATATTCGGGAATATCAGCAAAAAGATTTAGAACAGATGTTAATGATAGACGGGCGCTCCTCCCAGAGAAGAAGAGACAAGCTTAGACTGGTGGAATGCTCTCCAGCATTTTCCTGTTACGTTGCTGAACAAAATCAAAAAATTATTGGATTTATTATCATGGAAGATTTAGGTGATGGAATTTCTTACTACATGGCCCAGATTAACGTCGCTGAAAAAAGAAAGGGAATAGGAAGGCAGCTGGTCAAAAAAGTATTTTCAAATCTTGGGCCGGGCACGCACATTAGCCTCTGCGTAAACACTGACAATGAAACCGCCATCCAATTTTACGAATCTTTAGGCTTTCAACGATCCGGATTTACAGAAGGATATAGGAAGAATCAAAACAAGTTTTGGTATCAAATTGATTTATAAAAAATTTATCTTCCCATGAACAGCTGGTGCTTGTCCTTGCCTTCCATCTCTTCAAGGATGCGCTTGATAATGCATTTCTCAGGATTAGGTATTAGCCTGACGCGCGTCTTGATGTCCTGAAAAGACTTAAATGAGGATTTCTCGCGCTCTTCCAAGATTTCCCACATGTGCTTTTTTCCTATGCCTGGCAGCAATTCCAGCTGGTGAAAACGCGTATTTACTGGAATAGCCCTGTTGAAGAACTCCACAAACCTTGCTTCATTCTTCTCCACAAGCTCCTTCAACAAATGCCCCAATGTGTTCTTTGCAGTCTCTGTCAGCTTTGATAACTGGATCTTGCCGAGAATATGATGGATCTTGTCGCGCTTGCCCTCTCCCATGTAAACTTCCTCATTTGGCTGCAAGAAAACTCC
Organism: Candidatus Nanoarchaeia archaeon; assembly: GCA_035288725.1. Classification (GTDB taxonomy): domain Archaea; phylum Nanobdellota; class Nanobdellia; order SCGC-AAA011-G17; family DATDVL01; genus DATDVL01. The sequence continues at coordinate 7,682 of DATDZK010000084.1, forward strand.
TTTCTTTGGCACCAACTCCAACAGAACAAAATGCTCCCTACCTAGGGCCTGGGCTATTGATGACCGCATGTGCAACGGCCTTGGATCTACAGGGTAGCCATTTGGCAAAAAGTCCAGGATAATGGCTTTCTCTTCCTTGATTGGTTGTCTTTGCTGCATACGTTCTCCAGTAGCTGTGTAATACCATTGTTGATAGCAATGAAGTATAGGAATGCCCATATAAAAATATTGCTGTACCTCAGGAATGGACTCGCAAGGTTATTATACTGCATTTCCTGTGGCTTTCCTGAAAAAAAGAGGCATGATGAGGCTTAGTACATTGTTAATCCTGTTACTTGTCTTCCTTACAGGATGCGCTGCTGTCCAAGAATCTTCGCAACTTTCTGAAATCCAGACTGAGGCATGCGCTGCTGCTGATGATGCTGGCACGTGCACAACCAGGCTGCTTGAAGTCGGAATTGTCATGCCAGAGGACTGCTGCCAGGCATTGGGAAGGTGCTGCTCATGAGGAATTCCCAGCTGTTCTTCTTCACTTTCCTTATTCTTGTTGTCAGCGCGTTTTACGCACAGTTCCTTGATGAGCAGGCTATTACAGGAAAGATAGTATCTGGAAACCAGTGCGAAGTGCAGTCAATGAAATCTGCATTGAGGAAGGTTCTTTTTGCGTTTTTTGAAGATCCGCAGCAGAAGATAATCAGCTTAAGCAAGATGAAGGATTTTCTGCGATTTTACTTAAGCGTTCCTGCAACTGCTGTGACTGTTGACTGCGGCGGCACTGGAAGCTCATCTGGAATTTCATATGCCTCCATTGTCAGCGAAGCTGAGAATGCAACAACAACTGCACTTGCTCCAAAATGCTCTGACGGAACTATTTATGGAGAATGCTCTGCCACCAAGCCATTGTACTGCTACTCTGGAAATCTGGTGCAGCGCTGCGAAACCTGCGGATGCGCCTGGAGCCTGAGCTGCAGCAACAATTTATGCGTTAATCTGACCCAAACAACAAATACTACGAACCAAACCATTTCTTACAGATGCATAGACACTGACTACGGGCAGAATGTTTATGTTGGCGGGAATACTGGATATTACAAGGAAGGCAGCGCTGATCTGCTTGGAGGATGGGTTGACAGATGCACCAGCAACTCTACCATAATAGAGGCATACTGCGCATCAAACGGATCTGCAACTGATACCATAATGAGCTGCCCTGCAAATTATGAATGCAGAAGATCATGGAACAATACTGGTGACTATTGCGGAATCAAGGCAATAACAAACCAGACTAGCCAGACATGTGAAGATTCTGATGCAGCCTACATCTACAATCCTTTGCCAAATGAGTACATGATCCCTGGGAATGTCACTGTGAAGGATACTGCAGGCGCTGTCCAACAAGTGCTATTTGACTTGTGCCAAGGCAACTTCAACATTAACGAATACAGGTGCAAAGGCAATGCTTCCACGACTATTAGCGCAGTGTGCCCTGTGAACTACCATTGCCAAAACACTACCGCAGGAGACTATTGCAAGATTACAGCGTCAGCAAGCGAAGTTTCTGGAATTTCCCAGTGCAGGAGCTGGGAGCAGCTGGACACATATGATATTAAATTCATGCACATGATGCATATGGGTATGGGAAGAGACCAGACAGAGTTTGCCAAGTACAAGGACAGCCCGGACTGGAAGGTTACACAGATCAACAGCACTGCATGGCACTTTGAGCTGCCAAATTCGCAGCAGATCAGTCCTGCCTGTGCTGCAAAGAAATTCATCAGGATTAGCAGCACACGGGTTAAGATTGACTACTACAACCATTGTGGCTATACTGTTGACCCGACTGCCACCCATGACTACAGCAGGTTCTGCGACGGCATCTTCCCAAAAACATGAAACGCAGTCAGGCAGCTTTAGAATTCTTGATGACGTACGGATGGGCAATACTTATTGTGCTAATCGCGATAGGAGCACTTGCTTATTTCGGGGTGCTGAACCCTGTAAGATTCATGCCAAGAATGTGCACATTTGTTCCGGGAATAAGCTGCGATGATTTTGTTGTCAGGGCAGACGTGACTGGAGCGCTTGTATTGAGAAATGGGTTTGCCAAAGCATTAA
>DATDZK010000085.1:0-2581 GCA_035288725.1 Candidatus Nanoarchaeia archaeon
CATGAATTATTTGGTAAACATCGAAGTGATCTCGCGGCTTGTTTCTTCCTATGGATGCTGCTACTTTTTCTGCTATTAGCTCTTCTCTGGCTAGTGTTTTTATGGAAAATTGAGGGATGAATGGAATATAGAAATGACTTATTGGATGATATTCAGGCTCAACAAAGAGTTTGCCTCTCTGATTAAGGTCGATGAAAACTGTCCCTTTTTGATCATTAAGACTATAGTGAATGATCATTCTTAAAAATCCTTCAACATTCTTATCTTCAGTTATCCCTTCAAATAGACCAGATTTTTGAATTATTTCAGCAATTTCTTTTTTTACTTCTGCAATATTTCTGGTTAAGGTAAAATCAATGTCCTCTGACAGCCTAGAATGATTTAAAAATATTTTATTGATGGCCGTTCCTCCTTTAAAATAGATCCCTTCAACGTTCCTGATAAGGTAAAGAATTAAAGTAAGATAATAGTCTTTAACAAGCAGGCGTAGAGTAAATCCTCTTGAGGCATATATGTCCTGGATATAATCTAAATTTATTCTCTTAATTTTATCCATTGTTCACTCTTTTTTTTGTTTTGTATGATAAAATTATGATCTCCAATTTTCTTGGTTGTTGCTTGTTTATGGATGTTTTTTGCGGTGGTTCTATGAAAGATTATTTCTACTCCAAGTATTTTATACTTTCCTTGTCTTCTTGTAGTATAAACATCAAATCTAAAGGGAAGTTGGTCGGTTAATCTCCAGTAATTAGCAGCTCCCCAACCGCCGATGTAATAATCTTTTCCTTCCATAATCTCATCGATGATAATAAATGGGTCATCAGTCCATTTTCCCCCTCTTGCCTTGATGGGTACTAAAAAATATTTGTTCTTGTTAAGTTTTGATATTCTTCCTTTTTTCCTAAGGGTATAAAGGAGATTGACTAATTCTTTTTTATTGCTAAAATGATGGGATATATCTTCCCTTTTGAAATAATATTTTTTTTGGAATTCTAAATCTGAGACTATCCTCATTTCTTTATTCGACACTCCTTTTAAACAAGATTTATATGACATAAAGTTCTTAATAATTAAGACCCTGGTGTTATTTAAATCTTTCTGATTATTAGTTAAGGCCAAAAGAAACGCATATCCTATCATGAAAATTTTAATGTTTTGCAAGTAAGGCACGTGTAAGCCTTAAAACCCAAGATGCATTAATTTTGTCGCTAACTATATCTATGGTGTACTCCTGCAGGAATTTGGAATGTCTCTCTGCTTGCTGTTACTTTCGGGCGCATACATGCTCTGCAACAGGTGGCAGGTGGATTAACAAAAAGTCTGAATCAAAGGCATTACCATGCTCTAAAGCTTATAGTAATCGGTGTTCTGTCAGGATCGCCGTCAAGGTCAGCATCATCTTTGCCCAATGCCCAGTACCTCAGTTCCCTGACAAAAATGTTCTTATCCCCTTCAGTCATCCCTCCAATAATTAGCTCTTCATTTCCCCCTGTAATGTCATAAATTGCAAAGCCCTTTTCATCTGGATAGTTCCATCTCAGTTTCAGCGCAGCATAGTCTCCATACTCTTGCAGGCTGTCCATCCATTGCATCCTTATGCCCTTGATGTCCTCAGTAGACCCAAGCTCAATGTTGCAGTTTGGATCAGGCGGGCTAGACAGGTCGTCTCCCCTGCCATTGGTGCAGTACGGTGTCTGCAGCAAGGGGTCATCAGCGCCTGCAAACTCAGGATAAAACAGCAGGTCAACGCGCTGCTCCTTGCACGCAGGAGAGATGCAGTCAATCACAGCAGTGTCCCCTAGCGTGACAATCAGGTCTCCCTGGCCGCCTGCAAGATTAGTCACCTCATAATCGCTGAATTCCCAGTCCTGCATTGCAATCTGCACAAATGGATCCTTGTCATCATTGCTGTTGGAAAGCATCTCAACAAACACAGGCAGCTTCTTCACAGTCCAGCTGGTATTCTCCAGAAACCTTCTCTCCACCAGGTCAAGCAGCACATTTTCCTGGTGCACAGGCTTGATCCCAGGCTTAAGAAAAACAAGCAGCGCAATAATTGCGATTAAAAACACTCCCAGGCTTATTGCCCAGTCAATATGCACATTGCCCTTCCTCATATCCCACCTTTGATGGTAGTCACAATCAGCGCGGCAAGCAGCATCAGAATGAAGCTATGCACCAGCCCTTGCTTGATCGTGCCATCTGAAAACTTCCCAATGGCAATGCCTGCAAAAAAGCCCTGAATCATCAGCAGGCTGAAGAATATCTTGTCAAGCATAACATCGCTTCCTTTCAGGTTAGCTCCCGCAATGCTGGTTTCCAATGTTCCTGCAATGCTTGTCAATTTCGGAAACAGCCAGAGCTGCATCACAAGCATGATTCCTATGAAAATGAAGAAGACAAAGTATCCCTGCATCACCTGGCTATACACTCCAGACTTGCGCTCTTCCTTTAGTTTTTTCACCTGAAACACGCTTTCAACAATGGAATCCAGCACATCCCTGATGTCCCCCCCAGACCTCTCTGCCTCGTTCATTATGGAAATGGAGCGGTGAATGACGCTGTTCTTTGTATCCAGGGC
>DATDZK010000086.1:0-4571 GCA_035288725.1 Candidatus Nanoarchaeia archaeon
CAGGAAGTCCAGGGGCTTTATGGAAACATTGTGAGCGCATTGCCTCCAGACTATACTAAATTGCTGAATCCAAAAGCTACTGAGAAGATGGGGCCTAAATTATATGAAAAGCCTTAATCCCAACTAATCTTTTTTCTTTTAATTTTTAATTCATTGTTTTTCCTCTAGAGGTTAGAATGGCAGACAAAATACCGTACAACTTGCAACCGAGAATTTTTCCTGAAAAGCTTGCTGATAAGTTCAGGAATTATGGCCCTAATGACCCTGTAATATGGATACGTGAAAGCCCAATAGACCGTTATTTGCATAAGGCGCCAATGTGGGTGTCTGAAAAGTATTTCTGTCCTGAGGCCTCAAAACGATTTAACGATGACGGCCCTCTTACTAATGATGAATATGGTAAACGAATTCTTGGCTGGCTTAGGACAACTGAAGAAAGCCAGATGCTTGATGTTGTCCCTGTTGCTGATGAAATCGGATATACAGAGCATATCCATCAGGTTCCTATTGATGTTGGCGGGATTATAAAATACAAAACACCCGAACATGTCCTTCAAGCGCCTATGAATAAAGTCGGGAAATATGTTTCAATGGCCGAAACAGCACGCCAGAATTACATGAACCTCCTTGATTCTTCAGAAGGTAATGCATTGTTCAGTTTTATGGGTTCTAAGGGATATAAGCCGACTTGGAAGATAGATCGTGTTGCTGCTGGTTATTTACATGATAGGGCTATTGCAGCTATCAGCTGGAACCCGATAGTTACTAATGCCCCTAAAAAGGACAAATATGCCTTTGTTTTCAGCAAGGGAGCTTTGCATAAGATTGCAGAACAGGCAGCTATTCATGGTGTTGATATAGATTTCGAGCTTCTGAATACTGCAATGCATGAGATGGTGCATACATATGGCATTAGGTCTGAAAGAGAGCTTGAAGAATTGCTTACAGAATTCTATTCAAAAATGGCTGATAAAGAAGCCAGGGGATACACTGATACTCCTGCCAGCTCACGCTCCGAATACAGGAAATGGAACAGCCTGAGAAAGATTGCAGCATCAAGAGCAAGAATGTGGAAAACTTCCCTGCTTGGAGAGGAAGACATCTCTAACCTTGTCAGGCAGTGGTATAAGGAAGCGCAGGAAAAAGGCCTTGATGAAGAAGAGATGGAGCAGTATGTTGAGCAAAGAAGCAGGCAAACTTTTGGGGGAAAAAAGGGCTCAAGAGAGTCCGGGGAATATTCTGAAGGTTCTAAAAAAGAACAAGCAGAAGGCAGAAAATCCAATAGGCATTCAAGGGAAGATAAGGAAGAGCGTTCAGAAGAAACTGCAGAAGAGCAGTCAGAAGAGACTCTTGATGACAGGGTTGAAGAGGCTTCTTCAGAAGCAGCTGACTAATTTCTTAATCTGGCTATAGTCGCTACTACTAATATTCTGCCCCATACAAATGCAGCAAGGAAAAATATTCCCAATATCACCAATATGCTGTAGGAATATCCGCCTGAGCGAAAGAAAAAATACCCGAACAGGACAATTAATGCAATATTTACGGCATATGTTGATAGCATCCAGTGCGCTTTCTTAAATCCTATCTCAAAGGTTTTTTTTGCAATATCCTTTAATTTTGTTCTTCCGACCAATGCAAATGATATGAACATAAAATAGGCGACTGCCAATAATACCAAGCTTGGAACAATACGAAGATGGGCTGCTTCCTCTACCAGATAATCAGAAAGGGATGTTTCAAGGAATATGCTTATCAGAACCACGTAAATAATTGAATAAACTGCAGCCACAACTATAAATTTTCCAGCATATTCCAGCCATTCCTTCTTCTTTTTGTTGAAAAGCTGCTCTGTAAGCGCCCAATTAACCAAATTGAAAAATAATATGATAAGCACAGTGAATATTGCCAGCTTGTACAATGCGCTTCGTATTGCTTGTGCGCCTTCGAATATCAAAGCCGGGTTGTCTCCGAATATGTCCTTCTGTTGCAATATACTTTCAGTATCTTCTAAAGGCAATTGGTTCATGTAATCAGTGAATTCCTGGGATTTCTCGAATATCTGGAACTGGTAATGCAATTGTACACTTCCCAATAATGCCATGAAGCCGATTTCCAGTAGCAGCAGTACCAAAACTATCCTCAGGTTCTTTTTTATTGCATTTAAGGAATCTCCAAATGCCACTAGAAACACATTGCTCATTTTTTTACAACAAAGACTTTTAACGGCTCAGCCACCTGCAGCCTGTTGTCAAACTGAACTATGTCTGCAGTGTTGCAGTCATCAGGGTTAGTGTACCTGTCAGTTCCTTGCTTTAGGTGCAATAGTTCAAGATTGATGGTTTTTTCTTCTTGTGTTGCTGGAGTCGTCGCTAATCTGCTTTGAAACACAAAAATAATGCTCTCCTCAAGCTCATCAGCTCCTTTCCTCAACTCTGCAGGTTTCAAAGGCAGCGTGACACTTATAATCCCTATATGCAGCCCTTCAACAAGCTTTGAGGGACTTCCAATAATCAGTTTATTGCCTTCTATGCTTGCATTCTTATCATCTATCCATCCCTTTATTGTCTTTTCGACACCATTGATAACCATTACATCTGTACTGTCTTTACTGATGGTTATCTTCTCATCATTATTGGCGTCTTTGAAGCCCACGTTTACGGAATTTTCCAGCTTAGAGCCTATATCTCTCTTATCTATATTCTCCTGCTTATCAACATAAATCCCTATAGAGCGCCCAACAGCAAGGTCATCTGCGATTTTTATTGGCGGATAAACAAAAGGCGCTCCGCTCACAGTAACAGGCATGAACCTGCCTTCAGGCGATCCTTCTTCCTGGCCCAGTACATTCTTTATGCTCAGGTGCAGGCACATGTCAGGCCCCTGAGCTTTCCATATCTCGGGCTTGATGCTCAATGAAGAGCCCTCCGGAATCTCAATCCTTCCTGTGATTGGGTTGTTTATGTCATTTACAGCCTGCTCATCTTGTTTTTTGTCAGGAGTTTCCCATACAAGCGAATACTTGAGCAATTGCCCGGAAGGCTTTTGGCCGAAGAATAGGGCTCCTTCAGGGCAGCTGAAGCTTCCGGTTGTCTGGTCAACGAAGCAGGATGCAATATCCGTTACTGTCCTGTCCTCTATTGGGAAATAAAACACTCCGTCTTCATGGCCGTCTGAAAAGCACTGCGCTCTTAACTCTGTGGGAATGCCGGCTCCTCTCCTTCCTATGCCCCTGTCCGGCCTTAATGTAAATTTCAGGTGGTCGTAGCGGTAAGGAGATGTTATCATCAGATCCCTTATGTCATTGGTGCCAATGTTCTCCAGCACGCTTTGCTTTATGCCTCTGCCATCATAATATCTGACAGTTCTCTCCTTGTCAAGATTCAGGCAGTCGCAATTTACGCCTTTTGGGTCATCCTGCTTTGAACAGTCAGTGCCTGTATATTTATCCAGCTCATTTCTTGTTATGCATGCCAGCTCAACGTCGTAATCATCCATATCGCAGCCTGGATTGATGATCCATCCAGCCCTGTACTCATATTTTGACTGGGATAATTTTGGATCGTATGTCAGGTATTCTCTTCTTGCTTCAATTGCCTGGACTAAAGTAGCATAAGGCGTTGCATAGGCTACATCAAGAGCATCCTGTACATCAAACGGGAAATCGTAGCCGAATGCAGCCAGGCAGATTTTATGTATTGCTGTTTCCTCTCCCATGGCAATCAAATTTGAAAACTGCGTATTGCCGTAATCCTCTGTGAATTCAGACTGCAGTGAGTTAATGCTTTCGCCGAATCCTTTCAATCCTGCGCTTGCATACTTCGCAAGCTGGTTGTCTGATTTCTCAAAAAAGTTTGCCTGCTGGCCATTTACGCACCCATCCTGGAAAAATGATACAGCGCGCCATGCAAGCGAGCATACAAACTGGGAGAATATCTCTTTGCACGCGCCTGAATCAGAAGAGCCTGTTTCCCTGACTTCAATGAGGCACGACTGCAGTGATGTCATTAAATTCTTTATCAGCAGCAGCCTGTTGTTTATCCCGCTTATGCAGCCGCACTGGAAAGCAGATGTATGCTGCTTGAACGGGTCTATTGTTACCAATTCGTTTTTGTATAAAAAATTGTTCTGGCCAAAGCATGCTGTCTGGTCGCGGCCTTTTATGTATCTGTTCGGATCGTATTCAGTCGCTTCGGAGGGAGCTTTCCATTTCTCCCTGAAGTAGCGGTAGATCCAGGGCATCTGATCATATTGGCCAGATCCTAAGCCGAAATCTTGCGGAGTGTAATAATTCTCCTGTGCCTCACCTTGCTTTGAAATGCAAAAACATTCATTTAGGATATCATCCTGCTTGAAATTATCAGGATTAATGAAACAATCTTTTGTATATCCTTTTGCTACGATTTCCGGATTCTCTATAACCACGTCCCCAATTTTTATTTTAGGCTTCCCAATTACTGCTTGGGTACCAACCGTGTTAAAACAGCCGGCATAGATTGCAGTTCCTTCCTTCTTATTTTCTTTTACCAACTTTGGAATTCCTTCCTCCAGTACAAATCTCTCTGCGGCTT
>DATDZK010000087.1:0-4190 GCA_035288725.1 Candidatus Nanoarchaeia archaeon
CAGCCAAGATAGATATCAGCGCAATGCAGATGCTATGGCATACCTGGTATCCTCCCAAAAACCCAAGAGCGCCAGAAAGCGTTCCGCTAGCTGCCAGTGTCTTCTCTCCTAGGGCCATGCGAAAACGCGCTCTCCTGCAGGAAGGTTCACAATGGTTACTGTAAATCTGCTTGGCTGCTTATCAACTGCAAATCTTAATGTTTCTGTGTTGTGATGGCCAGAGAGCGAAGGCGCGCTGGAAGGCTTGGCAGTTTTTCCATCATATGCCAGTGTTGCAAGCTCTCCAAGATCATATCCAGAAAGGTCAACGCTGTGCGTATTCACGCCAATAGTAAAGCTAACTTCCCGCTCATTAACAATCACAGGAGTCAAGTCAACAGTAACGCTTCCAGCATCGCTTGTCTTTGTTCCCATCCCTGATCCTGCTCCAGTAGAAGTTTGCGCTGCATTGGTTTCTTCACTCCCCTTAGGCAAAGCAAAGACAAAAGCCAGAAAAACAACAATAACAACAGCGCCAACAGCAAATAACAATTTATTGTCCATATTTATCACTCCTTGCAACAGTCAATTATTTTTTTCAGTATGATGCTAACTTTTGATGTGAATCCCTGCTTCTCTTCAGGAATCTCCTTGATGTCAATCATCTTCAGGTTGATGCCAAAGAAGAGCGAATGCAATTCAAATGCAGCCTTGAAGTAAAAGTTAGCCTCCTTCTCATCATGCTCCAATGTCTTTGTCCCAACTTCCATCAGCCGCATGCTTGCAGCAAGCAAGTGTTTGCTGATGCACCATTCTTCTCCTTTTGGATCCTTTACAATTCTCTTGAACAGCGCCTTGCGTAATGTCCTGATGCTGTTAAGCATGTCTAGGTAAGCCTTGTTCCCTGTCTTCATTGCAGAGAAATAGAAATGCTCTTCCAGGCTGATCAGGTTCATCAGCCCAATGCTCAGGTCCTCGTCCTTGCTTAGGTCAAATGCATTCTTCTTTATTTTCTTCAGCCACACCTGCGCTTCCTGTTCATCCTTGTCCATATTTTCTCCTACATCACAAGATAAGTAACCATGCTCGCAATTACCAGCGCTCCTACAGTGAAGGCAATGCCCTGGAATGGAAACAGCACTTTTCCCCGCTGCTTCTTCACAAAGACATGCAGCCAATATGCCAGCAATGTGGCAATTCCTCCAATAATGCTTCCCAGAAGAAGCTTGTTGACAAAATATATCTGGTTCAGCAGGGTTCCAGGCTCTCCTGCAAGCAAGATTGGAACATAGACTGTGTCCTTAATCAATGGCATTGCCGGCAGGATTGTCAGCAAAAATGACGCAATCACAAGTATAGCCGTCTGAAAAGGGATAAATCTCCTGATCTTCCTGCCAATCCATAACCCTAAGGAAATAGCAAATGCTCCAGAAAATATTCCTATGATAGTCACATCAAGCCCGAGATATTTCGCCCCGACAGCGCCTGCAACAACTGCTCCAGTGCATAGCGGGCAATGCGCAGCTGCAGGAACGCTTGCTAACGCCAATGCAAGAAGAAAAAGAAAAATAATCTTCATCTTAGCAGCACCCTTTCCTCGGAGGCTGTTGCTGTGCTTCTTGTTTCTCCTCTTTCTTTGGTTTGCGCTTGAAAAGGCTGAACATGTCAGCAGCCTCCTACCATGCTTGGCCCTGAAGGCGCAGGCGTATTTCCGCTTCCAGCTTGCACAACTACAGGCGCGCTTCCAGTAACAACCTTCCCCTCCTTCACTGCATTCTGCAATGTATTAAGCTGCACTGCGTTCATCACCCCAAATATCAGCAGCACCACCACAAATACAAACAGCAATGTTTCGTGATCCATAGTTCCTCCTGGTCAGCATCCGCCAACCATTCCTCCTTGCTCGCTTCCTTTCTCAATGCCCCGGTATTTGTTCGAGGCAAGGTTCACATAATCAGCCTCAATGCCCTTTCCCTCTAGCGCAGCAGCCTTTGCCATGTGCTGTTGCGGGAAAAAAAGAACCTTCCACTTGCCCATCTCTGCAAGTATCTCCTCATCACTGTACTCGTCTGCATGCTCTGTTATCAGGTACTTTGCAATTCCCCTCATTGCATAGCTATGGGCGCATCCGCATGCTGCCTGCCCATTGTCAAATATGACAGAAGGAGCTCCGCAGCAATATTCACAACTAATCTGCTTTGCAATCCTGATGTATCTCTCAAGATCATCTCCTTCAGGTGTTATTGTCTGATCCAGCGCAGCAAGCCTGCGTATAGCTGCATCTGTTCCTTGCGGATTGCCTGCATCAATCATGTCATAGCTGACTCCAAGCTCTTCTCCATAGACTGAAGGCACACCCTGTGGAATGACATCAGACACAGGCTGGGCATTTCTGCTTCCAGAGCCAGCAGCAGGCACAGCCTGGGCCATCTGCAGCATCTGTGCATTCATCATAGGCTTCAGAATGCTCAGCTGGTATGTATTAAGTCCTGTCAGCAATAATGCAAGCAAAAGCAGCCCAACTAGCACAGTATGCTTGCGTTCCTGTTTGGCAGAATGACTCTTCTGCCCATCATGCTTGTCTTTTGTATGTTCGTTTTTCATTGTGTTTTCACCTGCGCGAAAGTTTATAGGGAAATCAGGCTCTGAAACACCATATAGCACTACTGGTGAAACTAATTACACAGCTACTTCAGCACCACAATGTTAGTCATTCCCCTTCTTTTCCTCTCAAGAATTCCTTTTGACTCCATCTTGTCCAGCAGCCTGGTAATCTTTACCTTGCTAAACTGCGTTTCCTTTATCAGGTCAGTCTGGTATGCAGATCCTTCTTTTGCTTTCAGCACAGTATATATTTTCTGCTCCTCTGCATCAAGCTGCTGCAGATCTACAGGCCTGAAATCCTTCTTTGCCTGCATAAGCTCGGGCGCAGGCGCAAAGACAAAGTACAGCCCGCCTCCTAGAATCAGGAATGCCAAGCCAAAGCCAAGAAAAATAAACCATGAGCTTCTGGAGTTATGAGCAGGGCAGTTTTCCATGTCCAGGTCAAGGTTCTGGTATTGCGTGCATAGAAATTCAGAGGTCTTGTCATTGTCAACTTTCACAAACGATAAACTGACAAGAAGCAGCAATGCAATCCCTACAAGTACCCATCCAATGTGTTTTGCAAGCATTATAACCTCATGAATTCAGATGTGCTTCCATCTTTGTGCAGGGCATATATCACCAGATCTCCAGCCTTGCTTCCAGGCATGCCAGGAGACCCAGAGGGCATTCCAGGCAGCATAATCCCTTTTATGTCAGGCTTCTCATTCAAAAGCTTCTCTACAGCCTCAACAGGAACATGCCCTTCAACAAAGTACTCTCCAATAGTGCTTGTGTGGCAGCTCTGCATGCTCTTGGGAATGCCAAAAGGCTGCTTCACAGCATCTATGTCATCAACAGGGACTACCTTGACATTCAATCCTTGGGCGCTTGCATGCTGGCTATAGACAGCGCAGCATCCGCAGCTGTTCGTTTTGAAGATTGTGAACACATCCTCAGAAACTAGTTTCTTCTGGCCGCCATAGCACCCAGCAACAACGACAAGCAAGCCAAGAATCAAGACTAAGAAAATTTTCTTCATAATCAGCAAAGAGAAAAACCGTTTATAAGACCGATGGTATACAAAAAGATAGCTTTCCTTTTTGAAAGTGGATGAAGAGAAGAAAAATGCGAGGGCAGCGCAAGCCTTCAGAAATAATGCCATTGCAGTATTAGTTGGATAAAGAATAATTAATCGATGGGAATATAAATAACCTTTGGATGTCCTGAATTATCGATATTAATAGACATCTTTTCTATGGTCGAAACAGTTGATGATGATAGCATTTCCTTCTATTCTGTAGATTATTCTGAAGGGAGGTATTCTTATGCTGCGATGGTTTTTCAGTTGATGTTGTAATGGTTTTCCTGTTTCCGGGTTTTCTTGTATTTTTTTGAGGTGCTTGATGACGCGTAAGCGTGTTGTCTTGTCTTTAATTTTTTTGAAGTCTTTCTTGAATTCTTCAGAAAAGATGATGTCCATGTTTATGCCATTAAGAGGTCGTCAATGTCTTCATCATTCATTGCAGTGCCTGCTTTAACTGATTTTCCTGCTTTGATTTGTTCTTCGCTTTTTTCTATTCTTTCGAGTAAGTGCATGTCTTTTGCTAGTGTTTCTTTGCGGATGA
>DATDZK010000088.1:0-20957 GCA_035288725.1 Candidatus Nanoarchaeia archaeon
GAAGAACTTGCTGAAGAAATTATGGAAAGTGAAGCTGGGTGATATCCAATTGAAGATAGTTATTGAAGACCCAACAGGAAATTCTGCAATCATTTCCCCAAAAGCTGCAATTGAGAAACTGAAAGGCAAAAAATGAAGCTGATGTTTGTTGCTGCGCGGAGCACGCATGATCTGGGTGCTGTGCTTAAGAAAGTAAATATTAAAGAGAAGAAAATTGGAATAGTATCCTCTGTGCAGTTCCTGCATAGGCTGCCTGAGGTAAAGAATAAAATTCCTGGAAGCAAGATTGTTGGGCAGGTTTTAGGATGCAATTTCTACAATATTGACAAGGCTGGAGAGATGGATGCTTACTTGTACATTGGATCTGCTCCATTTCATGCTGTTGGAGTTGCGTGGCATACTAGGAAGCCAGTGTATGTTGCGAATCCGTTCACGAACGAGTTTTCAAAGCTTGATGAGAAAGAAGTGGAAAAGTATGAGAAGGAGAAGCGCGGCAAAATTCTTAAATTCCTGCATGCGAGAAAGGTTGGGATCATTGTCTCTGTCAAGCCGCACCAAGGAAATTACAGGAGAGCACTGGATTTTCAGGATAAATTAAAAGGAAAGAAGGAAAGCTACATCTTTTTCTGCGATAATCTAGATCCCGGGCAGTTTGAGAACTTTCCAGACATTGAATGCTGGGTGAATACTGCCTGCCCGAGAATTGAGCATCCTCTAGTTGTGAACTTGAAGGATGCGTTAAGTGTGTTAGAAAAATAAATGTTAGGGATTATTTGGTAATCCCACCCATTCTGCAAACTATTGTGCCACAAGCTGGGCAAGTTCCCTTCGCAATCTTGGTTCCCTTGGCAGTTAAGCTTTCCTTAGGATCCTTAATCGTGACCTGCTTCTTGCACTTCATGCATCTTCCTTGCGTTGGCATATTAGTACCTCCTCCTTTTTGGAGAAGAATGGAGCGGAATACAGGGTTTAAATAGCTTACGACGGTAAATACTCTTTAATTCTTTTAATTATTTCATCTCTTACTAAAGAAGTAACAGGCCTTTTTCTGTCGCGATTATAATGATGACCAAATTCAGGATCCTCGAATGTAATCTTTCCAATTCTCTTGCAGTCGATTGTTCTGGGAGAACTGTAACGAGGGCGAACATGCCAATGCACATGTGGCTCTGGAGTTTCTTCTTGATATGCATCATTCATTAAGCATGACCAGTTGAACATTTCAGCATGCAATGATTGTCTAATTGCAGTTTCTAAGGTTTTTACAACATCTCTGAAATCAAGCGTCTCTGCATTGGTAAGTTCAGCGAGATCCCCGCAATGCCTTTTCAAAGAGACATAACATCTTCCTAGATACGCCTGATCGGGTGATAGGTCAACACCCCAATGTTCGGTTTCATAAAACGGAGATTGTGTTTTCATAAATGCACAAATTTGACAGGGCATAGATTCATAGACCTTTTATTGGTTTAATAATCTTATGGTGGGCAAACCTTTAAAATATCCCCTTTATTCAAAAGGACATGCGCAATGAGCAATTTTTGACTGACCTTCATGCATTCATGCAGAACAAGGGATTTGTGTACGGGCCATTTCCTGACATTTACAACGGGGTTGCCGGGTTCTATGCATACGGGCCTTTAGGAAAGCTTTTGAAAAACAAGGTGGAAAATTCTGTCCGAAATCTTTTTTTCCAAAATGGGCTGCGCGAACTGGAATGCCCTACAGTTGTCCCGGACATTGTATGGAAAGCTTCAGGGCACCTGGACACATTTGCTGACAAAATCATCGCCTGCAGCAAATGCAAAAGCACATTTAGAATAGACAATCTCATTGAAGAATTTACCCAAGCTGAGCCTGCTGGATTATCTGATGCGCAATTATTGGACTTAGTGAAGAAACATAAGATTGCATGCCCGAGCTGCAAGGGCGGATTTTCAGATGAGATTAAAACATATAGCCTGATGATGAAGACTAAGGTTGCTGACAAGGATTTCAGCTTAAGGCCTGAAACTGCCACTGTAACGTATCTTTCATTCAAGCAGCTCAAGGATTACTTCAGGAAGATTCCTTTTGGCGTGTTCCAGATTGGGAAAGCATACAGGAATGAGATCAGCCCCAGGCAGCATCTTCTTAGACTGCGGGAATTCACCCAGGCAGAAGCGCAGCTGTTTGTTGATCCTAAAGAAAAAGATAATTGGGAAGCATTTGAAGCTGTGAAAAAAGAGAAGCTGCCTTTGTATACCAGCCATCACCAAGAGAAGCAGCTTAAAGTGGAAATGATTTCCTTGGAAGATGCATTGAAGCATAAGCATGTCAAGACAAAAGCATATGCGTGGTGCCTGCATCTGGCATATAAACAGTTCATTAGCTTTGGCATTCCGAAGGAAAGAATAAGAATTCGGCAGCATCTTGACTCTGAGAGAGCATTCTATGCTGATGATGCATGGGATATTGAAATCCAGCTTAACAGCTTTGGATGGACTGAATGCTGCGGGGTGCATGACAGGACTGACTATGACTTGAAGAAGCATGCCTCATTCTCAAAGCAGAAATTGGAAGCAAGCAGGGATAATGGAGAGAAGTTTGTTCCGCACATTCTTGAAATTGCATTTGGAACTGACAGGCCGGTTTTTGCATTGATGGACCTGTTTTACGAGAAGAAGGAAGAAGCAGAAGGCAAGAGTATGTTCAAAGTTCCTTATGTTATTGCGCCCATTGATGCAGCTGTGTTTCCCTTGATGAAGAAGGACAAGCTTCCTGAACTGGCATTAGAAGTAAAGAGTCTTCTTGAAAAAGAGTTTGTTGTGGACTATGATGAGGCAGGCAGCATCGGCAAGCGCTACTTAAGGGCTGCTGAGGCGGGGACGCCGTATGCAATTACGATTGATTATGAGAGTCTGAAGGATAAAGATATTACAATCAGAGATCGAGATTCTGAAAAGCAGATTCGCGTGAAGATTAAGGAATTGAAGGAGACTTTGCAGAAATTGCTTGCTGGCGAACTGCAATTTGAAAAGGCTGGGAAACTCTTATAAAGTTGTTTTCTGAAGAATTTATTGTGGGCCGGTAAGTCAATCCGGTAGAGATGACAAGCAGAAGGCTTCATCGCCGCAACTGCTCCCATGGCATGGGAGATTAGAATAACCCATCATGCTTCGGGTTCAAATGTGGCAAACACGGAAAGTCCCGACCGGTCCATACCTTAATTATGGCAAAAGAAAACATTCAGCGACAAGATATCATAAAGGAAGTGAAATTCACTATAGCTGAAGATGCTTTTGAAGGTCCATTTCGCTGTTGTAATCAGTTGACTAAAAAAACACGAAAACAGGCTCATTATAAAGGCCTATCTTTTTCTTACGAAGTCTGGAGGTGCAGCAAGTGCGGAGAAGACTATCTTGATACACAGCAAGCGAAAAAGCTAGAGGGATTTTGGACTGCGCAGAAGGCTTTTGACACATTTCTTGTTGAAATCAGGGAGAAATAATTCGATGCTTTTTTAAAAGCTTGAACTGCAGTGCTTGTTGATGGGCCCGTAGTCGAATGGTAAGACGCCGCCTTCGCAAGGCGGAAACTTCGGGTTCGATTGTGGCTCAAAATCACCGAACATCCCGACGGGTCCATTTTATTTATAATGAATGAGGGGGGATAAATACAGCATAAGGCAGATCTACTTTTCTTTGCTTATAATCATTAATGTCCATGGTAAGTAATCTGGTTTCTTCTTCCCTACCTAAAACTATGGCTTCAATACCACATGCAATATTCTGTTCCGGGACATGAATGCCATTTTTGAACACCCAGCTTTTTATTGTTGGATTTCTTTTCCATTCTATTCCATCAGTTCTAAGAAGTCCATGAAAACCAAATACATCCATCATTTTTGCCATTTGATTTTCTCTTAACCTTTTTTCTGGAGGGGCCCGCTCATCCGGCCAACCATATATGAAGGCAATAATCCATTGTGCTGGACGTAAAATTGATTGATTTTTACTTATACATGATAGACCATAATTCAATGCTTCGAAAGCAGATTCAAATGTATCTTTTAGATTTGTATCATGAACGTACAACCTTAGAAAATCCCCACGAAATAATGTTGTTTCTTGATCAACTATTGCCATCTTACTCAATCCTCGCTAATTGATCAGAGCGAAGATACATACCTAATCTTCCTGTTTTTTTCATATCTTCTGTACTGATGCACGCAACAAAAGCCAAACCTGGAGCAATGGGAACTCCGTGTGCTTTCACTATTTGATCAAGATGTTCTTTGCCTCTTCCAATATTATCATCATAGAAACAACCTATCATTGCGCCAGTATGCCCTGTGAGAAGACCTGCCAATAAGGTAATATTCAATCCCTCAAGACTAGGGCGCCCATGAAACTTGCCTTCATTATCAATTGAATATCTTGCACCACTATGTAAAACAAAGGTCTTCCCGTGATACTGTTGAACTTCTGCTGGATCAAATACCATAGCTTTCTTTTTTGCCTTTAGGTTTATAAATTTAATTTACCCAAGATTTTGACAACAATTCCATAACACTTAAATAATTCTTTATATCATTCTTTGCATGCTTCCTACAGACTGCCTATTCTGCAAAATTGTTAGTGGAAAAATTCCATGCTATAAAGTATATGAGGACGCTACTGTCTTCGCTTTCTTGGATATTCATCCTATTCATATAGGGCATACATTAGTGATTCCCAAGAAGCATTACAGCAGTCTGGCTGATTTCGAGGAAAGTGACTTGCATGATACGATATTGGCTGTGAAGAGGGTTGCTGCTGCTGTGAGAAGCGGAACTAAGGCAACTGGAATCAATATTGGCATGAACAATGACAAGGCTGCAGGGCAATTGGTGTTGCATGCGCATTTCCATGTTATACCAAGATTTGATGGTGATGGGCTGAAGCACTGGCCTGGAAAAGAAGCAGATGAATCAACTTTGAAGAAGACTGCTGCTGCAATTGTCAAGGCATTGTGAAGTTTTATAAATGCTTTTTCTGCAACTATAGATATTGCCGGGATAGTTCAGCGGTAGAACGCGTGTCTCATAAGCACGAAGTCGGGTGTTCAATTCACCCTCCCGGCATATTATTGTTCTCATTTGGTCTTAAAGCATGGAATTAGCAAGGTTAAGAATCCTCAAGAAGAGAGAAAACAGACATTTTCAACAAAGCCTGATAGCCCACAAGGCTTATAAACTTAATTATACATAATATAATCATGACTGAATGCGAAGTTATTACACGGAAATGGGGGAATTCACTTGGAATTACCCTTCCAAAGGACATTGTTGAACAGCAACATATCAAGGAAAATGAAGAAATTCGCGTCATTATCCTCAAAAAGAGCCCTGTAATCCGGAAGAATTTTGGAATTTTGAAGGGAAAACTTAAGAAGGATACGCAGCATCTGATGGACAATGTACGAAAAGAAATTCATGGAGCCTGACGCATATTTTCTTGATTCTTATGCATTAATTGAGATCATTCGCGGCAATCCACAATATCAAAAATTTCTTCATTCTTCGGTTATTACGACACAATTGAATCTTTTTGAGGTTGCTTATGCTTTATTGCGTGAAGGAATTCCTGATGTTTATCCTATCATCTCGCGATACGCTTCTTGCATTGTTGGGTTTCAGACTGACCTGATTGTCGCTGCAGCATCATTTCGCCTCTGTTACAAAAAGAAAAACCTCTCTATGGTGGATTGTATTGGTTATTGCCTAGCGAAGAATTTCCACATTCCTTTTGTTACTGGTGATATGCAGTTTAGAGATATGGAAAATGTCCACTTTTTACCGAAATCCTAATTATTGCAACTTTCCCACAATCTCCTCTGCACACGTGTACTCTGGCATGGACACGAAGTCTGCTCCTGCCTTATGCAGCTTCTTGACATATTCCTTCTTGTCTGCGCGCGAGTAAATCTTTATCTCTGGGTTAAGCTCCTTTGCAGTCAAGGTCACCAGAATATTCTTCTCTGTTTCCGGAAGGACTGAGATTACTGCCTGCGCCTGCTTGATGTTTGCCTTTAGCAAAGTGCTCTCTTCCAATGCGTCTCCCTTCAGGATGGCAAAATCCTTTTTCATCAGATTCTCGCTTAGGTCACTGTGCTTCTCTATCAATATGAACCTTTTTTTCTGCTTGACCAGCAGCTCTGCGATATGCTCCCCTACCCTTCCTCCTCCGCAAATAATGTAATGGTCCTTCATTTTCTTAATGCGTTCCATGAGCCTCACTCCTGTAAAATATTTTGTAAATTGCCCTTCAATCATAAGATCGAAGGATGTCCATAATGCAAACCATATGATAACAACGCCAAAGAGCAATATGATGAGATGCAATGCCTTTGCTATGCCTATGTACTCGTATGATGCTGCGAATGTCAATGTCTCCAAGGTGCGGATGAAACCTTCCAATGGAGTTATCCTTAGAATCAGCGCATAGCCTATAGTCCCGATAAGAATTGTGCCTGCAATCATCTCCACAAGCAACTTGATCTCCTTGCTTATTGGAAATAAATCAGCAACATCTTCCTTTGCCATGCTCACCTCTCTTATGGAAGAGGACTTTCTGAGATTTAAATACTTTTAGATAAATTGCTGGAGCAGGAAGTTTACCACAATATATCCCAGATAAATTGCAATCAGCCAGCCTGCGTTAGAACGCCTTATTGCCCTGTTCTTTTCAATCAAGGTTATGACTGCAAACATGCCCAGAACCATGAAAAATCCTATGGAAGCAACAACCCAAATGTTCAGCAGGATTGGCTGGATCAATGCAATTGTTCCCACTACCAATGTGGAATCTATGACAACATTGCCAAGAATGTCGCCTAGCGCAAGCTCGCCATGGCCGTCGCGAACAGCACGCAGTCCAAATGTTAATTCCGGAAGAGTTGTGCTTAATGCAAGAAGGATTAATCCAATGAATATCTCAGGCACCAAGAAAGAGATTGCCAGCTTTTCTGCATATTGAACTGCATAATTTGCGCTGATGAAAAGCACTGCGATGCTCAGAAGGAAAATAAATAAGTTAATGAGAGCATGGTTTCTTTTAACCTTGTCTACCTTGTGGAAATGGTATCCTTCCTGAAAGATATGGTAGAAGAAGATTGCACAGAGAAATACCAGGACAAATCCATCCATGCGCGAAAGCTCGCCGTCCAATGCCAATATTATAGGCAGCGCTGCCAATGTCAAGTAGAAGAAATCGTAGCGGATTGCCTTTGTGCTTACGCTGATGTTTCCGCCTACTAATACAATAATTGCGATGATTAATGTAAGGTCTGCGACATTGCTTCCTAAAACTGTACCCAAGCCAATGTCTGCAACGCCTCCTAATGCTGAGACTATGCCAATGAAATATTCTGGGAATGTGGAGACTATGCCTACCACCAGGAAGCTGATGACAAATTCGCTGATGCCTAGAGACCTGCCTACCTGCGCAATGGAACGGACTGCATATTGCGAGCTTTTAACTAATCCAAGGCATGCTAGCAAGAAAATTCCTATCTCTTCAATCACCATCTTTTTCCCTGAAAAATCAAAGCGCCAAAGAATTTAAGCTTTTGGTTCTGTCTTTCCGAGGAAGATTTCTATTGTTGAGACGCGGACAATCTTATTCTCCTTGTTTGTAAATTCCTCGCTGTTGATCCTGATATTCCTGACGTCTGCGTGGCCTTCAAGAAAGCGCTTGCATGCTACTTCTGCTATGTCCACTGCCCTGCTGATGAATTTTCCCCTTGCCTTGATGCAGACTTCCTGCGCGCCCTGGGTTGTGAACTGCATCACGACTCCTGTCACGTAACGCATGTAAGCTGGAGCTTATTTCATGAACGGACGGGAGCCAACGAAGATAGTATTGATGTCATCCTTGTTCAGCTTCTGAGATTCATCCATGCTGTCAAACCCCCATTGTCAATGATGGCTAAGAAATCCCCAGATGGCTGAATATATAAGCTTTCTTTAAATTTCTTCTATAGCATTTCCTGATGCGACAACAAATCGCACTGCAAACCCAAGGTGCAAGAGTGCTGAGACCAGGGCCATGTGCTCCCTGCCTGCTCCAGAACTTGTGTTAACAGCTACTTCTGTGCCTTTCAATTTTCCTTTCAATTTGGCCTTGATTTCATCACGCAACTTTATTACATCCTGCTCGAGGTCAAGCACAATTACTTCTGTGCCTTTTTTCAAGGAAGTGAATTTTTCCTTGCCGAAATCATTGGTAATCAGGTAGATTCCTTCCCAGTCATGCTGGTTCATAACAGCTGTGACTTCCTTCCAGGTTCCCTTTCCTGTTGATAAGCATGCAACTAACTGCGTCATGGTTAGCTGCTAATGAATCATATTTATAAGATTATCTCCAGAAGGCCAAATGTTTTCTTGACTGCTGCAAGTGACAGGGGTTAGGTTTAAATAACTTCCTTCTTCTGCTGGCAGAATGCGAAGCTGGATGTTCACTGTGCTGCTGGCGTTTTTAGTGATGCTGGCAATTTTTATTTCTGGATGCGTGGAGCAGTCTGACTTGAACAAGGATGTTGATGCATTGAAGCAAGAAGTTAAGGAGCTGCGCAGCAAAATTTCCTCGCTTGAGGTCAAGACAAGCCAGATGAGCTCCGGGCAGCTGATTAATACAAGCGAAGAGGAGAATTCTGCCTGCAATGGCGATTATGAAGAGGCAAAATCAAACTTTCTCCATGTCAGGGACCAACTGAAGATCTTGCAGAGCAAATACCTAGATGGCAGCAAGGCGCATGTGCTTGCTGAAATTGCGCTTGAAAAGGCTGAGCAAGACCTTAAGGAAGCGAAGGATGAAGATGATGTCGGGAATGTGACTGTTGAGGACCTTGAGGATGAGCGCGACCAGAGAGAAGATGAGCTTGATGACAGAAAGGACAAGCTTGATGATTCTGAGAATGAAATGAACAGCCTTGAAAACCTTTTCGAGCAGATAAAAGCTGAGTTTATCTTCCTTAGCGAGAAGTGCAAAGAAGATTTTGAGTTCGAGGATGATGCGTGCATACAGGAAAAGAACGATGCGCAGGCAAGCTTTGACGATATTGACAGCAAGATTGACAGCAAGAAGGACGAGATTGAGTCCAAGGAGAATGCAATTGATGATGAGGATGATGAGGATGACCGGAAAGACCTTGAGGATGAGCTGGATTCCCTTGTGCATGAGCTTGATAAATTAAAATCTGAGCAGGACGTTGCTGAAGAGGGGCTTTCTTTGATAAGCTACAGGTGCAACCGCTAGTTTACATCTTGCGGCCTTTCTTCCAGGATAATTTTGACTGTTTTCTCTGCTTTTTTCCCGTCTTCTGCTCTTTCAATAATTATTGTCACTGTTGTTCCTGCAGGAATCCATCCTACAATATTCTTTAGCTGGTTTGCGCTTGTTATCTGCCTGGTGTCCAGCTCCTTGATTATGTCTCCTGGCTTGATGCCTGCTCTTGCTGCAGGGCTGTCTTCAAACACGCTTGTGACGTTTGCTCCTGGGATAATGCTGCCTTTTCCATGCTTCTCGTCAAAGAAGATGATGTCTGCGATCCTGACCCCTAGAAAACCACGGCTGATGTTCTTGTGCCCTATTAGCAAAGGAGCTACGTGCTTGGCGATGTCTGCCGGGATTGCAAATCCCAGGCCTATGCTTGTGATTGATCTTGATGAGTCTGCAGGGTCAGTGTAGGTTGAATAGATGAAAGTGTTGATGCCAATGACTTCTCCCTTGATATTGACAAGAGGACCACCTGAATTTCCAGGGTTGATTGATGCGTCAGTCTGGATGTAATCACGGTAGACTGTCGGGCCACGATCCCTGTTCTTTGCTGAGATAATGCCCGACGTTATTGTTGACTCCAGGCCAAGAGGATTGCCTATTGCCAGAACTTTTTCCCCGACCTTTGCTGAGTCTGAGTCTCCGAATGTGACTACTGGAAGGCTTGTTGCGTTAATCTTGATGACTGCAAGATCTGTTGGGGCATCTATTCCTATGACTGTTGCTGCGTAAATCTCGTTGCTTGGAAGGATGACGCGCATCTGCGTGGTGTTTGCTATGACATGGTTGTTTGTTAAGATATAGCCATCTTCTTGTATAATCATGCCTGAGCCGTAAGATGCTGAGTCGTTGTCTGCTGCAGTAATGGCAACTACTGCTGGGATGACGTTTTCTGCAATATGAACATATTCCTCTGCGATGTCCGCTTCTAGAGTTTTTTTCTGTTCTGTCAGGCGAAATGCTGCAAATCCGATTATAATTGCAAGCAGGAGAAGAATGACCAATCTTTCAATTAAGAGGCGATGGCGCAGCTTCATTCTCAAATCTTTTATTTTTTCTATCTATAAATGTTTACTTTTGCTAATGCACTGCACGAGAAACTCTGGATCACCTCTTTTTCCTTCCAGTCTCCAGAGGTATCTGATAATATTAAGGCTGGTTCTTTAAATAGATTCTTTTCCTTTTGCATGGATTTTACATCCTATATGTTATGCAAAGATTTTTATAAATAAAGGAATGGTGTGCGTGCATGAAGAAGCAGACAGTTGCCAGAGATGTGCCTCTTGCAGAGCTGACGTTAAGGAAGTATGCAAAGCCCAGCGAGATGCCTAGAAGAGAGCTAATCAGGAGATTGTGCCTGAGTATTGGGCTGCTGCAGACAGGAGATTCGCGCGACATTGTTGTTGATATTCTGCAGGCTTTGCTGGATGCCAGGCGTGGGAAGGAGATGCTTGATGCTGAGCAGATTAGGGAGAAGGCAATTGCTTTGCGCACAGCTGCTGGGTTGCCGCTGCAGGGAATTGCTTCATCGAATGTGAGAAGGCAGCTGAAGAGACTGAGAGACTTGTTCCTGGCAGAGAAAGTTGTGAACCAGTACAGGATTGCTGAGTTTGAAAGCTTGCCTTTCCTGTTTGAAGAGAAAATAAAAAAATACTACCTTCCTTCCATACTTACAAGAATTGAGGACTATGTGAAAGCGCTTGAACCATGATTTATGAGCCTAAAGAAGATTCTTACCTGCTTCAGAAGTTTGTGAAGAAATATGCTCTTGGAAGAGTATTGGATATGGGCGCTGGATCTGGAATACAGGCTAGGACAGCACTGCAGAGAACAAGGGATGTGCTTGCTGTTGACATAAATCCAGAGGCTGTTGAGCATTGCAAAGAGCAAGGCATTCCTGCACTGCAGTCTGACTTGTTTGATAAGGTTGAAGGCAAGTTTGATGTCATTATTTTCAATCCTCCTTACTTGCCTAGAGATGAGAGGGAAGACAAGGAGAGCAGCTTAATCACAACTGGAGGAAAGAAAGGTAGCGAGGTGCTTGAGAGATTCATGAATAATGCTGGCCTATATTTGGCAGATGAAGGGAAAATATTGACTGTTGTCAGCTCCTTAACACCAGATGCAGAAAAAATAATTACAAGGAATGGCTTCAGATTCACTATCCTTGGCAAACAATCAGCTGCTTTTGAACAGCTTGTTGTTTACTTGATTGAGAGAGGCTAATCCTCGTCATCATCGTCACTGGAATCGTCATCGTCACTGTCGTCATCATCCCAGTCAAAGTCCTCGTCGTCATCTTCGTTGTCATCTGTCCGCAACAACCAGAGGCCCTCATTGTCCATATATCTCTCCCCCTTCTTGTTTTTTTGGATTTCTCCCCTCAATGCTGATTGATTTGGGAGTGATCAGGAGCAGGCCCGGATTCAATGCAATAATGTCGCCCTCAAATGTAGATGTTGCCTGCTTGATGTCTGAGAGGCACTTCTTTAGCTGGTCCTTATTGCCGAAGTAGCCTATGTTTAGCATGATAATGGTCTTGCCGTCAGCAATTGCTGCTTTGATGTTCTCAATATCATTTTCCTGCATCAGCTTGAAGAACCTGACTGTCAGCTTGTCCTTGCTTGCTTCCCTAAGGTCAACGAATTCCTCATTAGGAGCCTGCTTTTTCTTCCAGAAGAACATGCTTCCCATCCATCGCCATCCACCTATTAAAGCTTTATGGTTTTCATTCCCTGAATTTTCCCCAGGCAAGCCACAAGGTTTATAAATGGCCTGTCCGAGAAGGCAGTTACCCGCGTGCACTACGCTCTGTGCGTAGGAGGGGTTTATGGACAAGAAAGCTATTGCTGAAACTCTGGACTATCTGAAGGCGCATTCTCCTGCCAGGAAATTTGTGCAGAATGTTGACCTGATTATAACTTTGAAGAATCTGAACATTAAGAAGGACACTGACAAGGTCCTGATATTTACAGTGCTGCCTCATGGGCGGGGAAAAAAAGTAAAGATTGGGGCATTTGTCGGGCAAGAGCTTTTGACTAGCGCAAAAGCAACTTGCGATGCTGTCATTCTTGGTACAGATTTTGCTAACTATAACAAGAAGGCTATGAAGAAGCTTGCGCAAAGTGTTGATTTCTTTGTTGCGCAGGCCACTTTGATGCCGCAGGTTGCAGCAACATTCGGCAAATTGCTTGGGCCAAGAGGAAAAATGCCAAATCCAAAGGCAGGATGCATTGTGCCTCCGACTGCTGACTTGAAGCCTGTTGTGCAAAGGCTGCAGAAGACTGTGAAACTGGAAACCAAGAATGAGATGATATTGCGCGCTGTTGTAGGGAATCAGCAGAGCAAGGATGAAGAGGTTGCTGAAAATGTTCTGCATGTGTACAATACAGTGCTGCATGCACTGCCTCAGGAAAAAAACAACATTGCCCAGGTCTTGGTTAAGTATACAATGGGGCCTGCTGTTGAGATAGGGAACCTGCCAAAGGAACAAGATGCGAAAGCTGCAGTCCAGGCTGCAAGAGGAGCCAAGCATGGAGCATAAGCCGCACGTGCACAGCTGGAAGAAGGAACAAGTGCAGCATCTTGAGCAGCTTTTCAAGACATATCCGAATATTGCTGTTGCCAACTTAGAAGGGCTGCCTGCCAGGACATATCAGATTGTCAGAAAACAGCTGCGCGGAAAGGTAGAGTTCATTATGACAAGGAAGGATTTCATGATCAAGGCATTAGAGCAGATTAAGCCAAAGAATCATGAGCAGCTTCTCAAGCATCTTACCGGGGTTCCTGCATTGTTGTTTACGCATGAGGATCCATTCAGGCTATACAAGCTTGTGGACAAGAGCAAGACTGACGCATTTGCGAAGCCAGGGCAAATTGCACCATATGACCTTGGCATTGATGAGGGGCCTACCAAGTTTACTCCTGGACCGATGATTGCCGAGTTCGGGCAGATGGGAATAAAGACTGAAGTCAAGGAGGGGAAGATATCTGTCAGGACTGCCAAAATCATTGTGGAAGGGGGCAAGGCCATAACTGACAAGGTCGCTGCGTTTTTGCAGAAGATGGAAATCAGGCCAATGAAAATTGGCATGAATATTGCGCTTGTCTATGAGAAGGGGGAGATTATTCCTAAATCAGTGCTTGCTGTTGATGAAAGCCAGTACATCCAGGCAATTACTCAAGCTGCCAGGGACTCTATTGGACTGGCATTGCACATTGGCTATGCGACTCCAGAAACAATCAAGATGCTGCTAAGCAAGGCAGATGCGCAAGCGCGCTCTGTTGCAAGGGAAGGGAAGCTGCTTACTCCTGAAACTGCTAAAGAAGCTTTAGCTGAGGCTGAGGCGCAGGCTGCGAATGTGCAGCAGGCTGCAGGCCTGAAATAGGAAACCTTAAAAATGGAACAATCAAAAAATAAATATCACAATCAACTTAGGGGGTATTAACCTATGGAACTTGTCTATACTGCAATGCTCTTACACAAAGCTGGTAAGGAAATCAACGAAGCCAATGTAAAGAAGGTAGCTGATGCTGCTGGCTTGAAAGTCGACGATGCACAAATCAGGGCATTGTGCGCTGCTCTTCATGGTGTTGACATAGAGAAGGCAATCAAGGAGGCTGCATCTGTTTCTGCTGCGCCTGCTGCAGCTGCTCCTGCACATGAGGCAAAGAAGGAAGCACCGAAGGAAGACAAAAAAGCGACTGAAGAGCAAGCTGCGGCCGGCCTTAGCAGCCTCTTCGGGTAGGATAGCCTTCATATTTCTTTTTTTCTTTTCACAAAGCTTTTAATCAACGATTTTCCCTTTTTTCCCATGGACCATCAGCAGGCATTGCAACAAGCACAATTGCTTCAGAGCGAGATTATACCATTACAGCAGCAACTGCATGCATTGCAGCAGAGAAAGGAAGATGCATTTTCTAGGAAAGAACAGTTGAAGCAGCAAGTGCGGGATCTAGGGAATAAGCTAAAAGAATTCAGGGCAAAGAGAGACCAGCAGAGGTCTGGTGTGGAAGATGCGCGAAAATCAAGAGATGAAGCTAAAAAAACTGTTCAGACTTTGAAAGAGCAACTGAAAAATTTGAGACAGAAAAAATCTGCACTGCTTCAGAAGCAGGAATTCCGCGGAAACCCAGAAACTCTAAAAAGCAAAATTGAGAAGATGGAACTGAGCATTGAAACTGAAGGATATGACTATGAGAAAGAGCAGAGGGTGATGGAGCAGATCAAGAAATTTAAGGCAGTCTACAATTCATTGGCTGAGGTCATGCAGTGCAACGGGCAAATTCAGCGTCTGCAATTGCAACTCAAGGATGCATTGGATAAGTTTGAAGTATTTTATTCTGTTGTACGGCAGTCTCATTTGAGCAGGGAGGAGTATGAAAGTTTCAAGCAGACTCTTGCAGACTTCAAGAAAACAAAGAAAGAGCAGGAACAGGCGTTTGCTCATTTCATTGCCCAGAAGAATGAATTCAATGCCTTGCGAGGGACATACAAGGAGAAGCACAGGCAATTGTTTTCGCTGAGGAAGCAGCTTGGGCAAGAAGCAAGCATGCGAAGGGAACAGCAGCACTATTCCAAGAAGAAAAAAGAGGAGACTATTCTTGCTGAGAAGGCTAAAGCTGTGGAAGAGAAGTGGAAGACTGGAAAAAAACTTACTACCCAAGACTTGATTGAGCTGCAGGGGAAAGCATGAAGCTTATCTTGCTTGGAGTATTGTTCAGCATCCTTCCTGTACTAGAGCTGCGCGCTGGGCTGCCATTGCTGTATGCTGGAGGGCTGCCTTTATGGACCGCTCTTCTTGTTGCAGTTGGACTGAACATCCTTGCCTTTCCAATTACCTATCTTTTCCTTAATTACTTGCATAAGCGCCTTACCAATTTCCGCCATTATGAGCATCTTTTCCGAAGGATAGAAGAGAGATACAAGAGGAAGATAGAGCACAGGATAGGAACAGAGTGGGAGTATATTGCGCTTTTTGTTTTTGTTATGATTCCCCTGCCAGGAACAGGAGCTTATTCCGGGGCGTTAATTTCCTGGATTTTTAACCTGGACAAGATGAAGGGATTTCTTGCAGTGACACTTGGAGTGATTGCAGCAGGGGTTTTGGTGCTTTTAGTGATGCTTGGAGCTATAACTATTTTTTAGCTTGTAATGCAGGACTACTTCATCCCAGCTCCATTTTGTCAACACACCAGCGAGAGCCCATAATGGTGGCAGCCATATTGGGATGCCTATTACTTGCGGTAGACTGTACGACCATGCTCCAAAGTGGATTGCAATTATCTCACCCAAAGGCCCGCCAATTCCGATAATTATGTACAGCAATAATTCTTCCTTTTGTTTGTGCCAGGACAGCACCCACCAGCTTACTATCAGAAGGGAGATTGCCAATGCAAGTGGCTGCTGCCATAATGTTGCAACTAGGGCTAAACAGATTACTGCTATACCTAGACTGATAGCTATTGCCTTTACTAACTCAAACAATGCTCTCCACCTCTTTCCTTTTTTTGAGCACAAAACCTTATTAAATACTTTTCCTTCCATTTTTATGAAGAGGTGCATGCATGTTCCGCAAGTATGGGCTATTGGGAATTTTGATGATACTATTCGTAGAACTGAATTTCCTGCTGAAGATCCAGCCTTTTGCGCACTGGTATTTCCAAATTGCGTGGCTTGGCTATATCCTTACGATTGACGCGCTAAACTATAGGCTAAGAGGAAAATCGCTGCTGATGAACAAAACAAAAGAATTCATTTTGCTCTTCCTCATTGGCGCTGCATTCTGGTGGATCTTCGAATTCCTTAATTACGGAGTTGGCAACTGGGATTATGGAAGCCTGGATAGCGGCTTGAGAGCAGGAGGATTGAACTTCTGGAGGGCAACAATTGCATTCTCTACAGTGCTGCCTGCTGTTGTTGAGACTTTTCATCTGCTTGAAGGAATGCATGTCTGGAAGCGATTTCATTACAGGAGATATTTGCATGTCACCCCACAACTGCTTCATGGCATGATATACATGGGCATCCTGAGCTTTCTCCTGATTTTCCTTATTCCGAAGCTGGCTTTTCCATTAGTCTGGCTGGCATTCTTCCTTTTGCTAGACCCGCTGAACTACATGCATGGAGCGCCTTCCTTGATCAGGCATGTGCAGCATGGAAACTGGAGATTTCTTGTGCTGCTTGGAATTGCAGGATTAGTCTGCGGGTTCTTCTGGGAGTTCTGGAATTACTGGAGCATCAACAAATGGTTCTACAACATTCCATACCTTGGATTCCTGAAAATATTTGAGATGCCAATTCTAGGGTATTTGGGATATATCCCGTTTGCCTGGGAACTGTATGCAATGTGGCACTTTGTAATGAGCCTGCACCTTCCCTGGAGAAAAAAAGCTAATGCAAGCGCTTCCTCAGAGTTTTGAAATCATCCATGACAGGGGTGGCCTTGATCTTGCTGTGTTTAACTAGCAATATCCAGACTGCAGCAACATAAACAGAAGCAATTATCTGCCAGAATATCAAGTGGATTGCCTCGAAATAATTCTGGCCATACTCTATCAGGATGATGACAAGAAGAACAATGCGCACAAGATTTAATGCGAGAATGCTTATGCTTCCCTTTATGAACAGCTGAATGCGGCGCTTCCATGATATCTTTGCTGTTGTCAATATGAGGAATGCCAGCAGTATATAGGCAGAGACTGCGACGCATGCGGGAACGAAGTTTAAAGTGTAATAATCAATCTTGATTGCCTGGCCAAGCAATGCTGGATTGTAGAATATTTTCAGCAGGACATAGGAAGGATAGAGGGTTAGGGGGGCGAATATTACATACAGGATTGCCGGAAATATCCCAAGCAGGAGCGCGAGGGCATAGCGTATGCTTAAATCTAATTTCCAGTGCATTTCTTCAAAGCCCACCGAAAACTTAATAAATAGGAGTTACAACGAAGTAATGGTAACATTTGGGGGAATCAATGAGATTATATCTTGCAGTTGCACTTGCTGTTCTTGTCCTGGCTATCAGTGCCGGGGCAGCCTCTCTTGCTATTGCACCAGGCAACATAACAATAACAATAGAGCCTGGAGAGCAGGGAACTGCCAGCTTTATACTGCAGAACACTGGTGCTGTTGACGTCAGCAATATTACATTTTCCCATTCAATTGACACTGCTGACAATGATGATGACACCCTGACGTTGCGCTTCTCTGATCCTGGAACTGTCTTAGCAGGCAAGAACGCAACTGTTACAGTGACTGCTACTGGAGACAGCAGGCTGGACTTCAATGACTATAAGGGAACTGTTACTGCAACTGGCAATGGGGAGCAGGCAAGCACTGAATTAACAGTCTCTGTTGCGCCTGACATCTGCGACTTTGGAGTTGCCAGAAACGACCTTTCTTTGAGCGTCAAGGATCCTGACAATGGCGATGATTTTGAGCCTGGAGAAGAAATGCAGATTGAAGCCAATGTCAAGAATAAGGGAAGCAGTGACATTGATGTGAAGGTAGAGGCATTCTTGTTTGGAGACGAGGAGGAAATTGTTGGCGCTTCATCCCAAGTAAAGAATGTGGATGATGATGACAGCGAGGATTTTGAATTTACCTTGAAGATACCTGTGGACAGCAGAAGAATTGAGAGCGGCAAGAACTACAAATTATTTGTGAAGGCATTTGATGATGATCGTGAACGGGAGAATTGCGTGCAGGAAGGAATGAGCATAGACATCAAGCTTGAAAATGACAAGCTTGCCTTTGACAGGGATGAAACGCAGTTTGAGCCTTCAATAGTAAGCTGCGGGGATATTGCCACTGCTTTGATTAAAGTTGTTAATATAGGAGATGAGAACCAGGAAGATGCTTATTTTACCTTGCGCAACGCTGCTCTTGGAGTGAATGAAAGGACTAATGCCATTGACATTGATGACTTTGACTCTGATGAGAACAATGCTGCGAGCAGGAGAATACAGTTTACTGTTCCTGAAGATGCAAGGGAAGGGACATATGCGTTTGACGCTACAGTGCATTACAGCGAAAAGACTACGAGTACAAGCTTGCCTTTGACTGTTGATGCTTGCGGAGGAGCTCCTTCACCTGCATCCTTTGATGGCACATCGCAGCTAGATCTGCAGACTAGCGCATTTACAGCTGCGCCTGGGGATTCAATAAGCATTCCAGCTGCAGTTGCCAATCATGGGGATGCTGGCATATTTAGCGTTGAAGTGCAGAACTTTGAAGATTTTGCAGAGCCTTTGAACAGCCCATTATTGCAGCTGGGAAGCAGCCAGCAGAGGACTGTGTTTGTCAATATTGTAGTGCTTGATGATGCTGTGCCCAGCAGATACAGCGGGTCACTTTTGCTGCTGAAGAACGGCATGGTCATTGACAGCAAGGACTTTTTCATTGATGTGCAGATGCCTGCTGTTGAGGAGCAGCCTTCGGTGATTGACTCCTTGCTTGCAGCGCCCTTGTGGTTCCAGATAATCCTAGGGGCTGCTGTTTTAGGGGCGCTTCTGGCTCTGGTGATTGTGCTGGCTTAACAGAAAACTTTAAATACAGGTGTATCCATTGCCCAATGGTTACATATATCATATTATACAAATAAATCGGGGGTCTACCATATGAAAAAAATTATTGTGGCCTTGATGGCAATTTTTCTTTTGATGTTGGGAGCTGCGGCTGTGAGCGCTGCAGTGACTGTGCAGGAAACATTCAGCTCAACTAATCCTCTATTGGGCGGAAGAAGCCAGGAAGCAAGCAATCCTGACCATGATGATGAGGATAATATTAATATTACAGATGATGGGACAGTTACTCTTGCTAGTACTACTGCAGTAACTGTTTCTGGATTTTCCTTTACATTTCCTATTTCTGGAATCAGTAGCAATGACCTTCAATTTAATCTAAAGACATCTGCTGGAAGCGCTGTTGTAGGATCATCTATTCCTGCTGGCGGAACCATTCCTTTAACCTTGACTGGGAGAATTACTGAAAAGCTTGATGCTGTGAATGCGGATCTACAGGAAGTTGCATTCCAGGTTGCTACGGTTACCTTTACCTTTAATGATAGCTCGACGCTGCCGGTGCTTGTTTTCATGCAGCGAGAAAACCTGCTTGAAATCCAGGATGTTGATGTTGAGATAAATGACCAGAACAGGCAGAATCTAGACGATGATGACACACTTGACCAGCTGAAGCCTGGAGACAGGCTGGACTTTGAAGTCACAGTTGAGAATACTGCAGACAAGGACAGTAACCTTGAAGTTGAAAATACTGAAGTCAATATTGAATGCAGCGATGAAGAGGACCTGGACATTGACGAGGATGACAGCGAGCAGGATGTAACTGAGGATGACCAGGAAACATTTACCTTCCAGGTAACATTTGATGATGATGCTGCAGATGGCACTACTGGATGCGGCCTGACTTCTGAAGGCAGAGACAAGTTTAATG
Source organism: Candidatus Nanoarchaeia archaeon (assembly GCA_035288725.1). Classification (GTDB taxonomy): domain Archaea; phylum Nanobdellota; class Nanobdellia; order SCGC-AAA011-G17; family DATDVL01; genus DATDVL01. The sequence continues at coordinate 19,753 of DATDZK010000088.1, forward strand.
CAAGGCATGGGGATGAAATTTCATTTGATCTTGAAATTGAGAGAGAAAGCCATGACATCAACATTAAATCCGCCAGTGTCAGCCCATTTGAACTAGCATGCACTGACAAGAGCTTCCAGGTAAATGTTGAGATGATGAACTTGGGAAGGTCAGATGAGGATGATGTTGCAGTTGAAATTGAGGCAAGGACACTTGACTACAATAGGAAGATAAGCAACATTGAGCTTGAAGAGGATGACAGCAGGACTGAAGTGTTTGACCTACCTGTTCCTAATGATTTAGAGCCAGGAGCGCATCTAATTCAAGTCAGGACGTTCTATGATGGCAACAAGGCAAGCGACAGCGAGGTTGTGCAAGTGAACAACCTTTGCGGAGCAGAAGAGCCCAGGGAGCCTGTTGAGCCTGTAACTCCAAGCGTGACTGTTGCAAAGACAGCATTTAGCACGCAGCCCGGTGACTTAGTAAGCGTGCAGGTGAGAGTGACAAACACTGCAAATGCATTGAGAACGTTCACTGTAAGCCTGGATGAAGCTGAAGAGTTTGCAGAGCCTGTCGCAAGCAAGGCCTTAACCCTGAACAAAGGGCAGACTTCCACTGCATTCCTGAACGTAAGAGTCAAGGATGATGCGCGCGAGGGAGACTACAGCGCTTTAGTAAATGTTGAGAGCAATGGGCAGCCTGTCGCAAGCGAGTCTGTGGTATTTGAGTTAGCTGGAGAGCCAGTACCTGGAGAGAAGGAAGTGCAAAGATTTGTTGGAAGCACTACATTCTGGGTGCTGATTGATGTGCTGCTTATTGTGGCAGCCATTGTCATTCTGTGGCTGATATTCAGGAAGAAGGAATAAGTATTTATTCCTCTTTTTTCTTATTATATTTATGACTAGCAATTCCCAGCCTTTGGATGAGCAGCTGTATACTATGTCTTCAGAGGAGCAACAGCAGATTCATATTGTAATGAGCGAACGCCAGATTCGGGGAAAAGATTTGGCTTACAGGCTTAGAGTTTCCAGGTCGCTTGCCTCGCGCTTGATCAATGGAAAGGCTTCCTTAACGCCTCAATGCAGATACCTTATTTACACTGCGCTTGAAGAGGATTCACGCTTGAATTTTCTTGTTGAAGGGCTGCCAGAAGATGCATTTTATCAGCATCCTTCATTCTTTCCTTACACTGAGAGATTGAACCGCGCTTATCTGCGTGCGCCTTT
>DATDZK010000089.1:0-2824 GCA_035288725.1 Candidatus Nanoarchaeia archaeon
TTACCACCCTCTTCAGCAATTTCTGGATTTTTCTCAAATCCAGCATACTTGTAATGTCTTGAGAACTTGGATGCCCTTACTGTGACTGAATTATCCTTTATTTCATAGGAGAATCTAGGATCAAGTGAATGGCGCATTTCAATTGCTCCCTGGCTGTCTAAAAGTGGAGCAAGTGTAAGCATTGAGCCTAAGATGATTGCCTCTCTCTGCGCAACAATGGCTTCCTTGTTTCTGATGCTATTCGTTGCAGTAAATATCCCGACGCCAACAACTATTCCAACTAGCACGAATGCAATAAGCGTTACCATCTTGGTGTCTCCTTTTTTATGGCAAAGCAGCATCTTCCTTGAAAATCTCCAGCAGCGCTCTCTGTCGCTGTTCTAAATCAAGCGTGTTCTTGTAGTAAATGGTAAGATAGGCATTGTCCTCTGCATGCAACACTTCAAGCGTAAGGTACTGCACCCCAAAATCCTTCTGCTCAGCGTCTTTTGGAGAATCAGACTCCAAGACAGTGGCGCAGCAATTCCCATAAATCGCAAACGAGGAAAACTCATATTTAGGAGGCACTTCAGCAAAGAAGGAGGCTGGAAGGTACATCTTGTCCCTGCTCTGCCTAAAGCTGTCTCCTGAAAATCCAGAGACAATCGCCCACCAGTTCTTGTCATCCTTGCTTATGTAGCGTGGTCTGCGCGCAAAACCGTCAAAGTTCCCGTAGTCAATGCTTGAGATATAGTCTACAGGCACTGCCAGGCAAAATTCAATATCCTCGCCCTTGTAGCCGCAAATGCATGATCCCTGGCATGCAGGGATATTTGGCTTGGCTATGTATTCATCAGTGTAAGTCTGGAAAACTTCCCTCTGCCTCTTCCCAAATCCGACCAGTGCATAGTCCTCAGACACATACACAGGCATTGTGGCAAATGCTACAGTCTCCCCAGATTCAACCATGGCAGCAGCTGTTTTCACTAATTGCTTTGCATTGTTCACGCTTGCATAGTCAGTCTGCGAAGTTAAAAAATCCTCGAAGAAAGTAAATATCAAAATAAAAAGTATCGCACCTACTACAAATACAGCCATCTTCCACAGCATGCTGGCAACAACACCTCTTCTTCCCAGGGACATAAGGATTAAATTCAGAAAGAACTATAAAAAGGTTTAGTTGAATTATCTTGGGTTGGGAATGCAACTAAGGAATGCAACTAAGTTCCTCGCCACTTTGCAAAGTGCATGGCATCTTCAAGGAATCTCTTCCTTTGCTGCGATCAGAAGGACCACGACAATAAAATTTGACAGCCGCACGCTTGCCAGTTTCCGGATCAGCAATATACTCCTCAGAAACGCCATCTCCATCATCATCAATTTTAAATGGGCTCTTGCAGAATGCGCTATTCTCTGCAGTAGCCTTGGAATACCCTTTAATGGAATCACAGCGTTGCTGGCAGGCCTCAATAGCCAAGTCCCTGCTGACGCCTGCAGTTGATGCCTTGAAAATGTCAGAGATAGACCCGCTTGTCCTTCCAGTGCCAGTAAGGAAGAAGTAAACAACGACAACAAGGAGAATTGCGCCAAGAACCCAGACTATAATTGTATTCAGGGAAAGCTCTGCTCCTTTCTTGCCAATAGCCTCTTTTTTCATTAACACCATGTTTGCTCTAGAATATATATAAACCTTTCTACCACTAGTTGGTCAGAAACATAGGATTGTTAAGGTGAGCAGAAGCGAAGCTCACTCGCACTACTTCATCATCATTATCGCTGTAAGTGGCATCTGCATCATAGCTCCAAAGCGAGAAGTAATTCCCGCACCTCCCTACAAGATTATCTGCACTGGTGAATTTTTCATAGTCAAAAGAAAGTAGTTTGTCCTGTTGCCTTCCTTCAATTGGTGAGGAAGGTTCCTGAACATAGCAGATGATTTCCTTGGTGTATGGATTGCTGACTATTATTGTAAAGTAAAGTTTCTTCCCTTTTCGAAGGCCATCAACCTCGCCTTTAGTTGCCTGGTCTGCATAGTCCTTGGTCCTTATGATGAATGAAATCAGCTTGGAATATCTCCTGTAATTTGCGTAGTCCATCTTGTGCAGCAATGAAACAGCTTCATCTCCAGCAGAGACTCCTTTAAACTCAATCTTACTGTTGCCATCATCTGCATCGCGAAGCTCGCCATTAAGGTACACTTCAATATCAAGAGCAGGAAGTAATCCAATCGCTTTGTCAGTCTTGAGATTGGCAGCCATCTCCTGGTAATAATCAGGGTATATCTGGTCAAGCTGCGCCTTCATCTTGGAGTCTGTATAGAGGAAATGATAGGCAAGCATGCTGTCTTTCAATTGTGCTTTCTCATCCCCTGACCCTGTATCTCCTTTAAACAATGCATTGCCCTTTAGGAGATATGCATGCGCAACAGCTAAATCATCAACACCTTGCTCTTTTCTCGAAAGTGAAAGAATTTGGTTAGTCGCATAGACAATTTCTCTCTTATTATTAAACACCCATGGAGCATCATGAAAGATAAAGGCAACCAGCAAGTACTTGTACTCCCACCCATCGCTTTTCTGGGCATATGCCTTCGCTGCATCATCCCATATCTTTCTAGTCGCAGCGTTTTGCTCTTCAGGGCTCGATGACTGGTAGCGCAGGATAAATATCTCCTTTTCAGCAATTATCTTCTGCAATGGTGAAGTATTGGGAGACTTGACTAGGTCTTCAAGAGGTCTGAAATCATTTTTATCCTCAGCTGCTTTCGCAGCATCTGCAACAGCCTGCTCAAACTGCATGCTTTCAGCTGCAGCCTTGATCTTGCCTGCAACCTGCGCAAGGCGTG
>DATDZK010000090.1:0-3947 GCA_035288725.1 Candidatus Nanoarchaeia archaeon
TACAATGGCTTGGCAGGCAGTATGCTTCGCTGTGGAAAGTAATGCAGGAAGACGCAACACGACTGAAAAATGCTGTCTCAAATGCAGATGGGGCTGCTACTGAACCGTATTTAGGGCCTTATGTGAAAATAGCAATGAGCACTGCTGATGCTGAACTGCTGAAAAAAGAATTGACTGTCTTGTATACCAGAACATTGCAGCAGCTTAGGGATGTTGTTGGAGGGAAGGTTGCGTTTATCTTTCCAAGGTTCAAAACCAAGGAGAATAAGCGCGTAAGCCTGGATATTGACTCTATCTTGAGAAATAGCGGGTACAAAATTTTTCAGCCTGTTCCTGCTGTTGCAATGCCTATCCCTTATTACCATACAAGAAGCGCTGTTGAACGCTTCATTTATGTGCTGGAATGATTGTTACTATTAGATAATCATGACAATAGAAAGATTTAAATATCATTTCCATTTCTAGCTTTCATGCTCAAATACGTTCGTGAAGATGAGGAAGCAGTTTTGAAGATGCCTCAGAATTTGTCTGCTTACATCAGATTAAGTGGAACACCTTTTGTGATTGCCCGCGAACAGTCGCATAACAATCTTGATTTCGATGCTACTGATGCTGCCTTAAAGGAAGAAGGATTGTTCATGCCTTCCCCTGCAATATTTATGCCATACCGCAACCAGGTAATTAAGGCAGCAATTGGAGATGTCAGGCTGTGTGACGGAACAGGGAAAATGCTTACAAAAGAAGAAGCAAAGGATGTTGCCAAGCCATTGACAGCACATTGCCAGGCATGGCTTTATGCAATATTTGCAGATCAGCAAGGCAAGACACTCATCACATACAACAGGATAAAGAACAAGGATACAATTGAGGAAGTTACAGAGGCTTTGCAGCTGGAAAGGAATATTACTGATGGCAGCCTGGTGGATTTGGTCTTTAATGAGCAAGGCATGCCTGTAAGAAAATCAAGAGAGAAGGAGTATCACATTTACTATAACATTTACTTCTGTTTCCCACTTGATGGTTCTGTCGCTGGGTTCAGTGCTGTTACCGACGGGGCTTGCTTGAGTTGCGGCGGGGGCCGGCGGGTCTCGGACTCTGCACTCGGGGTATTTGCATGCGCCGCAGGCGCGTAAAAATTTTCGAAGACTTGAGTACAGCATTCTATTGCTATATTCATATCTTGTAACTTATGCCACTTTCTTTTGTAGAAAAGCATAAAAGAGAGACTTTCTTGTAATGATACATGAGTGATATCTTCAAGGACATGCTGAAGGCTGAGGAATCACTGTTCCTGGATGCGAATATTCTTGATCCTGATTTTATTCCACCTGTGATTGAAGGAAGGGAAGATGAGCAGCAGTGGATTGCGAGCTGCATTAAACCATTGTTTGATGGCAGGTCTGGAAGAAATGCTTTTATCTCGGGAAGTCCAGGCATTGGAAAAACATTAGCAGTGCGCTACTTGCTGCAGGAGCTTGAGAAGGAAACACAGGACATTTTTCCAGTGTATGTGAACTGCTGGAAGAAGGATTCATCGCATAAGATAGTGCTTGCTATCTGCGAAGCGCTTGGATACACGTTTGTGCAGGGAAGGAACATTGGCGAGCTTCTTAATGAAGTTGCTAAATTAGTTGCACAGAAAGCAGCTGTGGTTGTGCTTGACGAGGCAGACAAGATACTTGATGAGTCAATTCTCTACCAGATCCTTGAAGAGGCGTCCCCAGTTTCCCTGCTGCTGGTTTCCAATGATGAAGATTATCTATCTGCACTTGACGAGAGAATTTTGTCAAGGATGCATGCTGAAGAAATACGCTTTGATCCTTACAATTTTGAAGAGACGTATGAAATATTAAGAAAGAGGGTGCATCATGCCTTTGTCCCAAATGTTTTCGAAAAGGACGCGTTTGACAAGATTGCCGGGAAGGCTTTTGAGCTTCATGACATTCGTGTAGGATTGTTCCTGCTTAAGGAGGCAGGAGAGCAGGCTGAGGCGCAGGCTTCAAGGAAGATTTTACTGAAGCATGCTGAGATGGCAATTGCGAAGCTTTCCCAGTTCAAGATCAGGTCTTCTGATACCTTGAATGAGGATGACCAGATGCTGCTTGAGCTGATAAAGAAGCATTCCGGCATTACAATGTCTGAACTGTATGCATTGTACAAGAGGAAAGGCCATGGTGAAACCTACAGGACATTCAACAGGAAGGTAGACACTCTTGCAAAGCAGCGAGTGATAAGCAAAAAGACAGTAACTGTGTATCCTGGAAGAACTACTAAACTGTATTACGGCAGCCTGGCTCCCAAATAAAAGCTACTCGACACACTCGACAAGCGCCTGGAAATTCTTTATAAATTATTTTCACATTCTTGCTTCAGGAGGTGGTATAGATGGATGTAATGGAGTGGTGGAAAACCTTGCGAAGGGAGCCAAGGCATTTCAGCTGCAAGGACATGAGGATGACGACTATTGAGCAGATAACGAGCATGCAGCTGTGCAATCTGCCTATAAATGAGGTGAAGCATGAAAATCTATGACATTTATGATGAGGCTGACCTTGAGGAGTATGAAGACGAGTACCCTGAAGTTGCTGCATACATGCGCGGCTATCTTGAGGCTGCGCCTGATTAATTTGAGCTTCTTTTTTTCTTATACTCTTCTATGATACTGCCGAGCAGCTCCTTGTTTTCCCGCTCTTTCTTAAGGTCATTTGAATTTATAATAATCAGATCCTGGACCTCTTCATGCGGCAGATTTTCTAGGTTTAACCATGTGACTGAATAGGATTTTAGAATATTTTGAATAGGATGCATTGAAATGATGCAAGCTTCCTGCTTTTCAAGATAGCCCAAACCTTTTTCATTCCATTTTGCTGGGTCTTCCACTGAGATACATTCTCCAATCATGATTCCTTCCTTGAAATTATTAAATTCCAAAGTGGGGAATTTTTTGATAACTGTTTTTCCTGAGCCTTGCACTGCCGCAGCGCGCAATCTTTCTACATCCTGCTTCAGGCTTGCAATCTCTTTTTGCATCTGATGCACCTGCGTGACTGCAGACTGCATGCTGTGCTTATGGACCTCCAAATTCTTCCTGAGCTTGACATCTACTATTTCATGGATTCTTTCCTTGCTGTCAAGAAATCTCCTTCTCAGCATGCCATATTTTTCCTTTGTTACTTTCAGTTCTTGCTGCAGAAATTCCTTTTCTTCAGATATCTTTGTTGCTTTTGGCGGGGACCTGATGCGCTTTTTCTTCTGAGGAATTATTTCTTTTTCTTCCAGACGGAATAATGCATCATCCACGCTTAATCCTTTCAATACAAGCAGCTTTACATCATCGCTTACATGCTCCTTGCCCCGCTCCTTTAGGCGATTGTCAACCTTCCTGAACATTGCCTTCACTTCATTGTAAGCTAACAGCGCGGATGCAAGAGCGTCACGCTGATGGTCGTCCTTCACACGAAAATTCTCTGTGATTCTATCCTTGAAGCCTTCCTTAATGTCTTCCAGTGGGCTGATCAACCGAGCGCCAAGGATTCTGCAGATTCTCTTTACGTAGCGAGGGCTGTATTTCACGTCAACCCCCACTATTGCTATCTTCCCTGCGTCGATTACTTCCTGCAAAAGCCTTTCAACAGAAAGGTCGCGCGCGCTTTTCAGGCGGATAAGGTTGCCGTCGATGTCAAGCACTGCATAGCCTGTGGTGGTGCCAGGATCGACACCGAGAATGCATACTTTCCTCATTTACCCATAAAACAACAACAAAGTATAAAAATCTTCCTTCAAGCTGGTCTGCATGCGCATCTTGACTTTTACCGATGTTCACGGGCATCCTGCTACTTTGAAGATGCTTGCAAAGAAAGCCAGGAATGTTGACTTCTGCATCTGCTGCGGGGACTTTACAACGTTCAGCATTGACATGGACTGGGTGATTGACTTTTTCGGAAGGA
>DATDZK010000091.1:0-3405 GCA_035288725.1 Candidatus Nanoarchaeia archaeon
ATCTGGTTGGGAAAATCGCTTCTGCCTGTTGCAACAACAACAGCCCCTGCCTTCAATGCCTTGTCCGGCATGATCTCCGGCACAGGATTTGCCATTGCGAATACAACTGGATTTTCTGCCATTTTGCGTATCATATATGGCTTGATTAAGTTGGGGCCTGCCACGCCTATCAGTACATCTGCGCCTTCGACAGCATCTGAAATCGTGCCCTTCACCTTTTTTCTGTTCGTATATGTCGAAATCTCTTTTTTATACTGGTTTAGGTTTGAGCGCCCCTCATAAATTATGCCGTCCCTGTCGCATACGATAATTTCGCCTATCGGGACACATATCCTGTGGTTGTATCCTATGCATTTCAGGATCTTTGTTGTTGCAATGCCTGCAGCGCCTGCGCCTAACACAACCACCTTTAATTTTCCGAATTTCTTCTTCACAACCTTCAGTGCGTTTATCAAGGCAGCCAGCAGCACAATGGCAGTTCCGTGCTGGTCATCATGAAAGACAGGAATGCTCAATTCCTCTTTTAAGCGCTCTTCAATCTCAAAGCATCTGGGGGCTGCAATATCCTCCAGCTGGATGGCTCCGAAGCCGGGTGCAATCAGTTTAACGGTGTGTATAATCTCATATACATCCTGCGTATCAAGGCAGATGGGAAATGCATTCACGCCTGCAAACTCCTTGAACAAGACAGCTTTTCCTTCCATTACAGGCAGTGCTGCTTCCGGGCCTATATTCCCCAGCCCCAATACAGCAGAGCCGTCAGTTACAATTGCTACCATATTCCCTTTGGAAGTGTAATGGTATACATTGGCCTTGTTTTTCGCTATCTCAATGCATGGTTGGGCTACACCAGGCGTGTAAGCCAGGCTAAGGTCTTTCCTGTTCCGTATCTTTGTCTTGGAAGAAATCTCAATCTTTCCTTTCTTTTCGCGGTGCATAGCCAGGGATTGTACGTATATACTGGCCACTCTTTGTTTAGAAATTAATATCGCCCCCCTTTTTGTTGTCCATAAGCCTGATTTACAGGCTGAGCGCCTTCTTCAGCGCCCCGACATCATATCCGACTATGATGGTTCCATCGACATCAATGACAGGAACACCCATCTGGCCGCTCTTCTCGGTCATCTCCTGTGCAGCCTTGCTGTCTTCTGCTACATTGATGTCAGTGAAAGGGATGTGGTGCTCTTTCAAAAACTCCTTTGCCTTGTGGCACCATGGGCACACCGGTGTACTGTATACTTTTACTTTCTTTCCGCTTTTCTTTTTCTCTGCCATGCTTGTATCCTCCGTTTTTCAAAAATAAGGTACTATTTAAATATTATCATTGCATAAATGTCAGAATTTCCCATCCAATCTATGGCTGGTGGTTCTTGACATAATGGAAAGACAGTAGAGGAAAAGAGGAGCTAAACCTTTACCATCTCCATGTTTTCATTTTAAACGGCCTTGCTTCTATATCTTTTCTTTAAGGCTTAAAACAAAGCTTTAATGTGGGTATTCTATCCGGTCTGCGATTGGTGGTTAGGATGCAGGCATCCTCATTCAGAATATCCACATTCTTAGAAATCCGGCCGAGCGAAAGCAGTGAGCGAGCAACTCCCCAGTCTGTGACTGGGGATGTCGGATTTCTCTTGAATGGGGCTTTGCAGAAACAGCAAAGATTAAATACAAGTTGATATTTTCAACTATCCATTTAAAAAATAAACCTAACGTTTAGGAGGTTCATATGAAGCACATTGTAGTTGCGCCGGTTGGCGACCATATTGATGACATATTTGTCGGCATACGCGAGTTCCCGACAGAGCGTGTCGTCCTTATTGCGCCACCGCATAGGAAAAGCGAGGCACAAAAGGCAAAAAAAGGATTGGAGAAGTTCAGGATACCTGTAAGCATCCGTGAAATAAAAGGCAATGTCTGGGAGGAGATATTCGCGGCTGTTTCCGAAATCAAGCAGCTGGAGAAGGGCAAGAATGTCATTGTAAATGTCTCGACAGGGGACCGCGATAGCAGGTGCGCCGCAACAAGTGCTGCCTATGTGAACGGCATCAAGGCCTTTGCTGTTGACGGCGACCATGCCATGCTGCTGCCTATACTGAAATTCTCATATTACAAGACGCTCACGGATAAGAAGATGGAGCTGCTACGCCTGCTGAACAATAAGGACTGCTGCGCTTCCCTGGAGCAGCTTAGCAAGAAGTCAAGGATGAGCCTGCCTCTCATCTCCTATCACATAAATGGCAACCTGAAATCAGAGGGCCTGAAGGATTTGGGCCTTGTAGAGACAGCAGAGGAAAAGGGAAGGGTTGCGATAAAACTGAGCATGATGGGCAGGATGCTTCTCAAGGGCTATATCCATCAGGACTGAATTGCATTTACCTTAGATTTCTCAATTCTCCTGTATAAAAAATAAATTAAGACAAGATAGCCTGTATAAAATAATATTTCAAGCAGGCTTGGATTGCCGTTGTAGCCAAATAAGCCTGTGAGGAAGCTTCCGATAACTCCCTTCTCGTGAAGCGCAGGATAAACACCCTGTTCGGCAAGCGGTGCAGCCGGGTTGATGTCCCAGACATGCTCAATGATTGGGTTGAATACTCCGGCTTCTTCAAACTCATGGATTCCATGCGCAACCAGGCCTGCAGCAAACAAGATAAGCAGCACGCTGCTTGCATTGAACAGCTTTTTCAGGTTGACCTTCTTCATGCTCATGAAGAACACGTATCCAATCACAATTGCAATTGCTACCCCAAGAAGCCCGCCTATAAAGCTGACTCCGCCTGCATAATTAGTGGCGTTCAGGAAAATTACTGTTTCAACACCCTCCCTTATTATCGCAATGAATATCAAAAGAAAAATCCCGACATGCGAGAACAACGGCTGGGCCCTCTGCAAATGTTTCTCCACCTTCCCTTCAATCTCTTTTGAAATATGCTTCTGCCGCATCATCCATAGTATCATTGTTGTGAGCAGGAAAGCCCCTATAAGCATTGTGGCCCCTTCAAAAATTTCTTCTGCGCTTCCTTCAAAACCTCCGGCAATTAACGTGAATGCTATAGCTGCTAATAAGCTTGCAAGAATTCCGGAAACAATCCCATAGAAGACAGTTTTCTTGTAGTTTCGATTGTTTGTCCTGTTCAGATACGCAAAAACAATCCCGACAACCAGGCTTGCTTCCAGCGTTTCCCTTGACGTTATTAAAAAAGATTCCAGCACTTCAAAACACCTCGCCTGATGGCGCACATTTGCAGAAGAATGCCTGCAATCATTGCTGTCAAACTATTGTTAAGTTTGGACATCCAAACCTATATTTAAACCTTTCTATTTGTTCGGTATGCCGAACAGAATTCTATTTAAGCTTTCCCAGCACCTTTGCCAAGCGCCCTACTGTCTTGTCGCTGAACGCAT